>JAQBPI010000145.1 GCA_028287605.1 Chloroflexota bacterium | reverse complement strand
TCGGCAGGCCTTCGCAACCATCCATCCGATCGACACCGGTGTCGTCGTGGGCGGGCTCGCCGTCGCTGCAGCGCTCGCCACCGTCACGGTGACCTGGGCGGCCCGCTCGTTCGGGCGGTCGGTGGCCTAAACCCCGGAGCTCAGCTCGATCACCATGTCCTGGTGCGGCCTGCCGAGATAGTCGGCGGGCCCACCCAGGGCGGCCCAGCCGAGCCGGCTGAAGAAGCCCACGTTGGCGACCTGGACGTGGGCGCGCATCAGCCGCCCGCCGTGCTCGCCGGCGGTGCGCACCGCGAAGCGCACCAGCGGCTCGGCCAGACGGCGGGATCGGTGGGCGGGCAGCACCGCGAGCCGGTCGCCCACCCAGGTGCCCTCGCCGTCGAGGGAGAAGATCCGCACGGTCCCGGCCGCCTCGCCGTCGCAGAAGCCGAGCACGTGGACGGTGGCCGGGTCGGCGTCGCGGTCGTCGAGGTCGGTGACGGCGAAGATCCCCTGCTCGGCGACGAAGACGCGCTCCCGGATCCGCAGGTGCGCCTCCAGCTCGCCCGGCGACGCGACCGGCCGGCAGTGGACGGCGGGCGGGCTAGTGGAGAGGTCGGAGGGGGATGCGCTGGAGGTCGTCACCACCGGTGCTCCGTTCCATGACTCCCATCGCCGAGCAGGCCTGGCAGCGGGCGCACCCGGCGCGCACCGAGTCGGCGCTCAGCCCGCGGGCCCGGAGGTGCGGGACCACCCGCCGGTAGATGGCGTCCATCCGCTCGGGCGGCGGCGGCGAGCACGCCTCCATGAGGCTGCCCGGCACCGGCCGCAGCGGAACGACGAAGGGATAGACGCCGAGGTCGACGGCACGCAGGCAGCCCTGGACGGTGACCTCCGGGTCCTCGCCCATGCCGACGATCACGTAGGTCGAGACCTGCCCGCGGCCGAAGAGCTCGACCGCCCGCTCCCAGGCTGCGAAGTACCCGTCGATCCCGGTGCGCGCCTTCGCCGGAGCGATCCGCTCGAGCACCACCGGGTCGAAGGACTCGACGTGGATGCCGACCGAGTCGACGCCGGCGTCGTGCACCCGGTCGAGCACGGCGAGGTCGCCGGGGGGCTCGAACTGCGCCTCGACGGGCAGGCCGCTCGCCTCCTTGATCGCGGCCGCGCAGCGCGCCAGGTAGAGGGCGCCGCGGTCGGGGCCGTAAGTGCTGCCGGTGGTGAGGGTGACGTCGACGGCGCCGTCGAGGTCGCGGGCGGCGACCGCCACCTCGGCGAGGTGCTCGGGCCGCTTCACCCGCACCGTGCTCCCCGCCTCGAGGCTCAGCTCGATGCCGCAGAAGTGGCACTGGTCGTCGGTGTCCCAGTAGGCGCAGCTCTGGATCACCGTGCTCGCCATCGAGTCGAGGTGGAGAAGGGCGATCTTCCAGTACGGGATGCCGTCGGCGGTGCTGAGGTCGTAGTAGCGGGGACGCTGCGGCGCCGCCGCCGACGCGAGGCGGACGCCCTCGCGGTAGATGCCCCAGCCCTCCAGCTCGCGCCGCATGGTGTACGGCGAGCCGGCCACGTACGCGGCGGTCACCGGCACCGTGACCGGCACCCCCTCGACATGGATCATCCCCGCGTCCGAGGGCCCCGCTCCTCCGCGCCGGGCCTCGACCGGCCCCTCCAGCCGCACCCCGCGGCTCTGCAGCTCGGTGAGCAGCCGCCCCAGGTCGGGCGTCACCGGGACGGTGGCCATGCGCGCCTCCCTACGACCGTACAATTCCACAACTTTGGAAGACGACCGTTCACCAAAGGAAAACAGAATCTTGCTCGCGCGCTCGCATGGAGTCAAGGGTTTCCGGGGTCCGCGGTCACTCCCCGTCGAGGTACCCGCGAAGGCTGCCGGCGGCCTGCCGCCAGGCCTCCGCGTCGTCGAAGGTGCGGGGGTCCTCGAGCGGGCTGCTGCCGTCGTGGTCGCCGCTGCCGGGGTCGAGCCGCAGCCGCTGGAGGCCGTACTCGGGGCGCCCGGTGGCGGGGTCCGGATCGACGAAGAGATGCACCGCCTCGCCGCTCGCGAGGTGCATCTCCAGCCGGCGGTAGCCGGTGCGCTCGGGGCTGCCGGTCTCGTGCAGGACCACCCAGCGATCGCCCCGGTCGCGCGCCTCGGCGATCAGCGCCAGCCCGCGCCGCCGCTCCAGCGCACCGAGGATCTCGCGGTGGCGCATGCCGAAGGCGGCGCCGGTGACCAGCCCCAGGTCGAGGTCCTCGGCGGCCATCCCGGTGCGCGCCAGCAGGCCGTCGAGCGTCCGTGAGGCATGGGGGAAGGCGCCGGCCAGCGCCTCGACCGTGGTGTGCGCGCGGAGCTCGTCGGTGAGCGCCCGCACCAGCAGCCCGGCGCGCTCGTAGAGGTCGGGGCGGACCATCACGACGGGGTAGAGGCGGGCCTCGTCCTCCCGCCAGCGCCGCACCAGGGCGGCGATGTCCGGGTCATTCATACGAGTATCCGGCGTGTACTATGTTCAACGCCTTGTCCTCTATCATGCACACGACCGGAAGGGGGGCGCTGGCCGCGCCGGCTCCGACCCGTGGCACCCGCAGGCCTCCAGCATGAGGCACACGGCGGTGCTGGCGCTGGGCGGAAACGCGCTCACACCCCCCGACCAGGACGGGGCCTGGGAGCGGCAGCGCGCCAACGCCGTCCCCCTTGCCCGCGCCGCCGCGGCGCTGCTCCGCGCCGGCTGGCGGGTGGCGATCAGCCACGGGAACGGCCCCCAGGTCGGCGCTCTCGCCCTGCAGCAGGAGGAGGCCGGCTCCGGCGTCGCCGCCCAGCCGCTCTTCGCCGTCGGCGCGATGACCCAGGGGCAGATCGGCAGCCTGCTGGCGCTGGCGCTCGACGAGGTCTGTGGCGGCGGCGTGTCGGTGGTCTCGGTGGTCACCCACGTGGTCGTCGCCGACGCCCCCGGCGGTGCCATGCCCACCAAGCCGATCGGCCCCTTCTATCCGCGCGAGCGGGCCCTGGAGCTGGCGGGGGAGCGGGGCTGGGCGGTGGTGGACGACGCCGGCCGGGGCTGGCGGCGGGTGGTCGCCTCCCCCGAGCCCCTGGACATCGTCGAGGCCGGCGCGGTCCGCGACCTCGTCGAGGGCGGCCACCTGGTGATCGCGTGCGGGGGCGGCGGCATCCCGGTGACCCGCCGCGAGGGCCGTCTCGAAGGGGTCGAGGCGGTGGTCGACAAGGACCTCGCCGCCTGGCGGCTGGCGGTGGAGCTGGAGGCGGGCGTGCTCGCCCTGGTCACCGGCGTCGACTGCGTCTGTCTCGACCACGGCACCCCCGGGCAGCGGGCGATCACCGAGATGTCCGTGGCCGAGTCGGACGAGCTCGCCCGCGCCGGGCACTTCCCCCCGGGAAGCATGGGGCCCAAGGTGGCCGCCGCCCGCCGCTTCGTCCGCGACGGCGGCGAGCTCGCGGTGATCACCTCGGCGGAGCACGTGCTCGAGGCGGTGGAGGGACGGCACGGCACCCGCATCGTCGCCGGCACGGGCACGGCGACGGCGTCCGCGTGAGCTCGCTCACCGGTCGGGATGGGGCGAGCGCGGGCGACGGGAGACGTCCCCCCGGGACCGCGACCGGAGCGCCGGTGGCGCTGCTCACCTACTCGACCAGGCCGCGGGGCGGTGTGGTGCACACCGTCGAGCTCGCCGAGGCGCTGCACGACGCCGGTCGCCCGGTGCGCGTCGTCACCCTGGGCGACCCCGACCAGGGCTTCTACCGCCCGGTCCGGGCGCCCCACACCATCCTCCCCGCGCCCGCGCCCGGCGCCACCCTGGAGGAGCGGGTGGCGGCGGCCGTCGACGCCCTCGCCGAGGGCCTCGCGCCGCTTGCGGGGCGATACCGCATCCTCCACGCCCAGGATTGCATCGCCGCGCGGGCGGCGGCGCGGGTGCGCGACCGGGGGGCGCGGACGCTGGTGGTGCGCACCGTCCACCACGTCGACGACTTCACCACCCCGGCGCTGATCGACTGCCAGCGGCGGGCCATCCTCGAGCCCGACCATGTGCTGGTGGTGAGCGAGCACTGGCGCCGGCTGCTCGGCGAGGACCCGGGCGTCGAGGCGGAGGTGGTTCCCAACGGCGTGGACCTGGAGCGCTTCTCCCGCCCCGGCCCCGTCGACCCGGCGGTGCTGCGCGCCCGGATCGGTGCGGAGGAGCGCTTCCTCTTCCTCACCGTCGGGGGCGTCGAGCCGCGCAAGGGCAGCGCCGAGCTGCTGGAGGCGATGGCGGCGCTGTGCGGCGAGGCCGGGCCCTCTCCGGTGCTCGCCGTCCTCGGCGGCCACTCCTTCCAGGACCACTCCGCCTACCGCGAGGCGGCGCTGGCGCGGGCCACCGCCCGGGGACTGGAGCTGGGGCGCGACGTGGTGGTGCTCGGCACCGTGCCCGACGCCGAGCTGGTGGCCTGGTACCGGGCCGCCGACGCCTTCGTGCTGCCCTCGACCCGCGAGGGCTGGGGACTGGCGGTGCTCGAGGCGCTGGCGGCGGAGCGGCCGGTGGTGGCCAGCGACATCGAGGTGTTCCGCAGCTACCTCAGCGACGGCGAGAGCGCCCTGCTGGTGCCCGCGGGCGACGCCGGCGCGATCGCCGCGGC
>JAQBPI010000131.1 GCA_028287605.1 Chloroflexota bacterium | reverse complement strand
CTCGCGCCAGCCGGGGCGCCGCGGGGCGGTGTCGCGGTAGGCGTGGCCGCGGGCCGCGGTCATCAGCTCGGCGACCGCCACCTCGATGCGCTCGTTGAAGGCGCGGGCGCTCTCCTCGGGCTGGGCGACCAGCGGCGGCCCGAAGTGGACGGCGACGGCGCTGGGACGGGGCAGCGCGGCGCCGGGCGGCAGCAGGGCGTGGGTGCCCTGGACGTAGACCGGCACCACCGGGGCGCCGGTCTGGCACGCGAGGTGGGCCACCCCCGCCTTGAAGCCGCGCAGCCGGCCGTCGCGGGCGCGGCTGCCCTCGGGGAAGAGCACGATGCTGTGGCCGTGGCGCAGCAGCCGCTCGAGCCGGCGCACCGAGTCGGCGATGTCGTGGCGCCGGTCGAAGGGCACCGCGTTCATGGCAAGGGTGACCGCAACGCTGAGCCACCGCCGTTTGAAGAAGTAGTCGGCGGCGGCCGGCACCAGGGTGTCGTCGCGCAGCGCCGGCGGCAGCGCCCGCAGCACCAGCGGGGCGTCGGCGTGGGAGGCGTGGTTGGGGGCGAGGATCAGCGGCGGCCGCGCCCCCTGGAGGTGGTGGAGGCCGACCACGGTGGGCCGCCCGAGCACGTCGAGCAGGGGGAAGAGCCCGTGGCGCTGGATGGCGCGGCGCACCGTGGCGCTGGTGTCCGAGCGTCCCCAGGTCGGCTCCGCGGAGCGGGGCGGGCGGGCGTCGCGCGGGGTCCGCTCCACCGGCTCGGGGCGCTCGGGCGGCCGCCAGGCGCGGAGCATGCGCACCGTGTCCTCCGCCGCCCAGCGCAGCGCCGAGCCCGCCTGGGCCGCTCTGCGGCTCATTCTTTCAGGGGGGGCGTCCCCCCCCTCGCTGCGGCGGCGGAGCCGCCTGCGCTCAGCCCGCCCCACCTGATGAGCAAGCTCATGGCGCCCCGGCCTCGAAGCCGCCGGCCTCCACGTCGCAGACGAAGAGCGGCGGGCAGTGGAGATGGGTGACGCTGGGATGCTGGCCCACCGTCTGGGTGGCCATCTCCAGGGCGTCGTCGAGGGTCGACGCGGCGCGGAAGCCGAGCCGCTCGCAGACGCCGCGGTCGCCCCCCACCACCACCACGTCGCCGAGGTGCTCGAGCGCGTGCGCGCCCCAGTACCACATGTAGAAGGGGTGCACGCCGTGGTAGGCGTGGGAGCGGCGGTAGAGCTGGCGGTACCAGGCGTCGGAGGCGAAGCGCTCCTCGTACTCGACCTCGATGCGCTCGGGGTCGCGGGTCTCGGACAGCACCTGCTCGTAGAAGTCGATGTACGAGGGGTGGTGGACGGGGTGGAACTCCTCGCGGCAGGGGTGGGTCATGATCAGCACCCCGCCGCGGCGCACCAGCGGCATCCCCCGGTACAGGTTGAAGAAGTAGCCGAGCCCCATGCAGTACACGAGCACCGGGTTCATGATCGAGTTGACGTTGTACGGGCCGACGTAGGGGATGCCGACGCTGAGCACGTCCGACTGCCCGCGCACCGGCACCGCCTGCTGCCGGTAGAGCGACTCCAGCGCGCGGGCGTGCACCGGCTCGGTGGCGCCGGCGAAGACGCCGGTGAGCGCGTAGGGCGCGCGGGTCCGCTGGAAGACCGCGCGCGCCTGCGCCGGGGGCATGCTCGCCGTCGCCCGGGCGACCACCCGGGCCATGGCGCGGTCCTTCACCGTCCACTCCGACTCGCGGCGGTTGAGGAATCCCAGCGCCGCCGGGAAGGTGTCGTTGTTCAGCGTGGTCTCGATCTTGAAGACCTTCACCTGCGTCTCCAGCAGCCGTCCCATCCGGGTGCAGGAGCGGTGCAGCGCGCTGCGCGGCGGGTCCATCAGGCTGCGGGTGTGCCGCAGGGTGTGGACGTTGTGGTGGTGGCGCAGGCTGCGGTACGGGGCCAGCCCCACCGCCACCGACTTGTGGCCGCCGTCCATGGCCACGAGGTTGATGTTCACGTACACGAGCAGGTCGCTGGTGGCCGCCCGCTTCGAGATCTCCACCACCTCGTCCTCGTCGGTGGTGCCCAGCTCGACCAGCGCCTCCGGGTCCTCGGCGTCGAAGTTGTAGAGGCGGTCGGGCCAGAAGGCGTCGAAGACGCGCCGGCCCATGGCGTGGAGCACCTCGGCCGCGGTCATGCGGCGGTGGAGGGAGGTGGCGATGATGATCTCGACGTCCTCGACGCCCGCGTCGGCGGCCATGTCCAGCACCGCCTCCAGCACCCGGGAGCGGACGTCGGGCCAGCGCATCGGCGGCAGCGGCAGCGAGATGTCGTCGACGGCGATGGTGAGCCGCATCCCGGCGTGGAGCAGCGCCGGCAGCGGCTCGGAGTCGAGGGGGTTGAGCAGCGCCCGGCGGATGGCGCCGTCGGGGTCGCGCAGGCCGGTGATCGGGTCGGGCGGGTACACCACCCGCGTGCCCACGGGGAAGCGCTGCAGCACCACCGAGTCGCCGTTGTGCACCAGGACGGGGGGAGTCGAGCGGCCCACCTCCACCACCGTGCCGGGCCGGTTCATCACCCCTCCCCCTGGGGCGCGAAGGCCACCTTCACCGCCCCGCGCGACCCCGCGGACGAGGCCCGGGACAGCGCCCGCTGGTAGTCCTCGAGGGGCAGGGGATCGTCGACCAGCCGGCCCGGGCGGAGCGCCTGGGCGGCCTCCAAGGCGATGGCGAAGGTGCGCCGCGGCGGATCGCCCGCCGTGCCGCGGGCGGTCTCGATGCCGTAGCCGTAGGCGCCGCGCAGGCTGAGCTCGCGGTGCCAGGCGGGGGCGAGGTCGATGCTCGCCCGCCCCGGCATCCCCACCATCACCACGGTGCCGCCGGCACGGGTGCAGCCGATCGCGCTCTGCAGCCCCGTGGCGGTGCCGCTGCACTCGAAGGTGAGGTCGGCGCCGCCGAGCAGGAAGGGCGCCACCGCGCGTCCCTCCACCAGCCGCGCGCCGGTCTCGAAGCGCACCGTGCGCAGCATCACCGCGGGGGCGCAGACCACGTCGGCGCCGAGCCGCCCGGCGAGCCGGCGCTGGCCGTCGTGCTTGGCCACCGCGATCACCCGGCGGGGACGGGTGGCGTGGCGCAGCGCGGCGATGACCAGCAGGCCCAGGGTGCCGGCGCCGACCACGAGCACGCGGTCGTCGGGGCCGGGCGGAGTGCGCAGCACCGCGTGGAGGGCGCAGGCGAGCGGCTCGACCATCACCGCGTCGCGGTCGTCGAGCGCGCCCGGCACCTCGTGGAGCTGGCTCTGGTGGGCCACCATCTCCCCCGCCCAGCCCCCGCCGGTGGCCGCGCAGTAGCCGCTCTGCAGCCCCGCGGCGAAGCCGTCGCCCGCCACCGCCTCGCACCCCTGCGGCTCGCCGGCGGCGCAGCGCGGGCAGGGGGGCAGCACCCCGCGCACCCCGCAGTGGAGCAGCGGCTCGACCACCACCCGGGTGCCGTCGCTCCAGCGCCCGCCGCCACCGGCGACGGTGGCGACCACCTCGTGCCCGGGCACGAACGGCGAGGAGGCGAGCGCTCCGAGGTAGGGGCTGGCGTGGCCGCGCAGGGCGGACAGGTCGCTGCCGCAGATCCCGGCGAGCCGGGGGCGGAGGCGCACCCAGCCCTCGCCGAGCAGCTCCGGCGGCGGCCGGTGGGTGAGCCGCAGCATCGTGAAGGGACCGCCTCGGGTGCCGCCGGCCACCCGGGCGAGCGCGTAGCCGGGCAGCGTCGGGGTGCACTCGAGGGCGCGCATCAGCGGCGTCCCGCGGCGACGCGGCGGCTCCGCTCCGGGGGCATCCGCGCCGGCAGCACCACCGGCACCCGGCCGCCGCCGTCGCCCATCCGCCACGACTGCACCGGCCAGCCCCGCCGCCGCGCCACCGAGAGCAGCCGCAGGTCGGGGTTGACCGGCACCGGGTTGCCCACCGCCTCGAGCATCGACAGGTCGCTGATGCTGTCGGCATAGGCGTAGCAGGCGGCGGCGCGCGCGCCGGTCTCGGCGGCGAGCCCGGTGACCAGGGCGCCGCGCGCCTCGGCGCTCGGCGGGGTGTCGGCGAGGTCGCCGTCGAACACGCCGTCGGCGGTGCGCAGATGGGCGGCGCGCAGCTCGACCTCGAGCAGCTCGGCGAGGGGGCGCACCACCTCCTCGAGCGCCCCGGTGACCAGCACCACGCGGTGGCCGGCGTCGACGTGCTCGCGCACCCGGCGCATCGCCCGCGGGAAGCAGCGCGGCAGGGTGATCTCGTGGAGCGCGCGGCGCGCGGTCTCGGCGACGACCTCGCGCTCGAGCCCGGCGTAGCCACGATAGAAGCGGCGCTGGAACTCGAGCCGGTTCACCCGGTCGAGGCGCAGCCAGCCGGGCACGCGCAGCGCGGTGCGGGCGATGACGAGCGGCCAGCGCCGCCGCTCCTCGCGGTCGAGGAGGAAGAACAGGTAGTGCTGCACCACCGTGAGGTCGGCGATGGTGCCCTCCACGTCGAAGACCGCGAGCGCGGGCCCGGCACCGGCGCGCGCCCGGGGCAGCCGCGCCGGTGCGGGCGCGGCCGTCGACGTC
>JAQBPI010000127.1 GCA_028287605.1 Chloroflexota bacterium | reverse complement strand
GCAGCTCCCCGAGCCCATGCTCCCCTCCCGCTTCGTGTGGCTCGGCGACCTGCCGCTGACCGCGCACGGCAAGCTCGACCGCGCCGCCCTGCCGGCGCCGCGGCAGCGCCCGGTGCTCGAGCGGGAGTACGTGGCTCCCGGCTCGGCGATGGAGCGGCGGCTCGCCGCCATCTGGGCCGACGTGCTCGACGTCGACGACGTGGGGATCGACGATCCCTTCCACGACCTCGGAGGCGACTCGCTGCGGGTCCTGCGCGTCGCCTCCCGGCTCCACCGTGAGGGACTCGACGTCCCCCCGGTGCGGCTGTTCGAGCATCCGACCGTGCGCGCCATGGCACGCCACCTCGAGGGGCTCCAGGAGCCGGCTCCCCGGCCCGCCGAACCGGCCGCGGCCGCCGCGCAGCGGGAGGACATCGCCCTGGTGGGCATGGCCGGACGCTTCCCGGGGGCGCCGTCCGTGGAGCGGCTGTGGGCCAACCTCTGCAGCGGCGTGGACAGCGTCACCCACTTCACCGACGACGAGCTCGACGCCTCCATCCCGGCCCGGCTCCGCCAGGACCCGGCCTACGTGCGCGCCCGGGGCATCCTCCCCGACGTCGACCGCTTCGACGCCGGCTTCTTCGGCATCACCCCGGGCGAGGCCGCGCTCCTCGACCCCCAGCAGCGCATCCTCCTCGAGGTGGCCTGGGAGACGCTCGAGGACGCGGGGCACGTCCCCGAGTCCTTCGCCGGCGACATCGGGGTCTTCGCGGGGAAGTACAACGACTCCTACGAGGCGAACAACGTCAGGACCCGACCGGACCTGGTCGAGCAGGTCGGCCACATCACCGCGATGCTGGCCAGCGAGAAGGACTACGTGGCCCCCCGCCTCGCCCACAAGCTCGACCTGCGCGGCCCGGCGCTCTCGATCCACACCGCGTGCTCGACCTCGCTGGTGGCGGTCTGCCAGGCGGTGAGCAGCCTGCGGCGCGGCGAGTGCGACCTGGCCCTGGCCGGTGGCGCCTCGATCACGGTGCCCACCAACAGCGGCCACCTGCACCAGGAGGGCACCATGCTCTCCGCCGACGGCCACACGCGCAGCTTCGGCGCGCGCGCGAGCGGCACGACCTTCAGCGACGGCGTGGCGATGGTGGCGCTCCGGCGGCTGTCCGACGCGCTCGCCGGCGGCGACCGCGTGTACGCGGTGATCCGCGGTGCCGCGGTCAACAACGACGGCGGTCAGCGGGCGAGCTTCACCGCGCCCAGCGTCCGCGGCCAGGCGGCGGTGATCGCCCGCGCCCATGCCGACGCCGGGGTCGATCCGCGGAGCATCTCCTACGTCGAGGCGCACGGCACCGCCACGCCGCTCGGCGACCCCATCGAGGTGGAGGCGCTGAGCCAGGCCTTCCGCCTGGGGACGGCGGACCGCGGCTTCTGCGCCCTGGGATCGGTGAAGAGCAACCTCGGGCATCTGACCATCGCCGCCGGGGCCGCCGGGCTGATCAAGACGGCCCTCGCGCTCCACCACGGGCGCATCCCGGCCACGCTCCACTGCGACGACCCGAACCCGGGCATCGACTTCGCGGCGAGCCCGTTCCGGGTGGCCTCCCAGGGCCTCGACTGGCCCCGGGGCGCCACCCCGCGGCGGGCCGGGGTCAGCTCGTTCGGCCTCGGCGGCACCAACGCCCACGTCGTGCTCGAGGAGGCGCCGCGCCCGGCGGCGGCCCCCGAACCGGCCGGCGCCCACCAGCTGCTGCCGGTCTCCGCGCGCAGCGCCGAGGCGCTGGAGGCGGCGACCGAGCGCCTCGCCGCCCACCTGCGGGAGCGACCCGAGCTGCCCCTCGCGGACGTCGCCTTCACCCTCCAGGCCGGGCGGAGGGGCTTCGCCCACCGCCGGGTGGTGGTCTGCCGGTCGAGCGCGGAGGCGGCCGAGCTGCTCGGCGCCGCCGGCTCCCGCCCGCTGCCCACGCACCGGCTGGCCACGGCGCCGCCCCCGGTGGCGCTGATGTTCCCGGGGCAGGGCTCCCAGCACCCGGGGATGGGCCGGGAGCTGCATCGCACCGAGCCGGTGTTCCGCGCCGAGATCGACCGCTGCGCGGAGATGCTGCGCCCCCACATCGGCGGTGACCTGCGCGACCCGCTCCTCTCCGACGACGGGGCGGCGGCGCGGGCGATGGGCCGGACCGAGCTGGCCCAGCCGGCGATCTTCAGCGTCGAGTACGCCCTCGCCGTGCTCTGGCAGCACCGGGGTCTGCGCCCCGACGCCATGATCGGCCACAGCGTGGGCGAGTTCGTCTGCGCGGTGCTCGCGGGGGTGATCTCGCTCCAGGATGCGCTGTGGCTGGTGGCGTCTCGCGGCCGGCTCATGCAGGAGCTCCCCGCCGGGTCCATGCTCGCGGTGGGCGCCGCGGCCGCGGCGCTGGAGGAGCGGCTGCGGGCGCACCCGGCCGTCGGCATCGCCGCCGAGAACGCCCCCGCCTCCTGCGTCGTCTCCGGGCCGGTGGACGGCGTCGAGCGGCTGCGGGCCGAGCTGGAGGCGGAGGGCACCGTCTGCCGTCCGCTGCGCACCTCGCACGCCTTCCACTCCGCGATGATGGATCCCGCGGTCGAGCCCTTCGCCGAGCTGGTCGGGAGGGTCGCGCTGCGGGCGCCACGATCGCGCTTCGTCTCCAGCGTGACCGGCACCTGGATCACCGCGGAGCAGGCCACCGACCCCGGCTACTGGGCCCGCCACATGCGCGAGCCGGTGCGCTTCGCCCAGGGGGTGCGCACCCTGTGGGCCGGCGGCGGACGCCTGCTGCTCGAGGTGGGGCCGGGGTCGACGCTCGCCGGCCTGGCGCGGCGGCAGCTGCGCGACCCGGCGGCGCAGAGCGTGGTGGCGTCGCTCGGCGACGCCGCCGCCGGGGAGGCGCCGGCGCTGCTCGGTGCCGCCGGCCAGCTCTGGCTGCGCGGGGTCGCGCTGGACTGGCACGCGCTCCACGGTCGCTCCCGCGGACGGGTGTCGCTGCCCGCGT
>JAQBPI010000126.1 GCA_028287605.1 Chloroflexota bacterium | reverse complement strand
AGGGCCAGGCCGAGTCGTGGCCCCGGCGCAGCGTCGCGGCGCTGGCGATCTGCGCGATCTCGTGCCCGCGGCCGGTGAGCACGAAGCCGGCGCGGCCCTGGCGGGTGAGCAGCCAGAGCTGGTGGTCGAGCGCTCGGGTGAGGACCGCCACCCGGTAGATGCGCAGCAGCAGGGCCTCGCTGATGGGGGCGGCGGCCGGTGCGCTCACGAGCAGCGGATGATAGGCGCCCTCGGCGGCCGGGTTCAGCCCGCCGCGGCCCGGGGGCTGTGGCGCTGCGGGGCCGGCGGCACCGTGTCCTCCGGTCGGTAGGCGACCGCGCGGTCGCGCTTCTCCTTGGCGCGGTAGAGGGCGGAGTCGGCGCGCTGGACGACCTCGTCGGCGGTGGCGGCGTCGGTGGGATAGACGGCGAGCCCGACGCTCACCGTGACCGGCACCGGGCCCTGGGGCAGCCGGATGGTGGACGTCTCCGCCCGGATCGCCTCGCGCAGCCGCTCGGCCACCTCCAGCGCGTCCTTGCCACCGGTGCCCGGCAGCAGCACCAGGAACTCCTCGCCGCCGTACCGGTAGGCGTGGTCGGAGCCCTGGCGCAGACCCTGGGTCTGGAGCACCCGGCCGATGACGCGGAGGATCTCGTCGCCGAAACGGTGCCCGTAGGTGTCGTTGTAGGTCTTGAAGTGGTCGACGTCGGCGAGCAGCACGGTGAGTGGATAGCCGATGCGCTCGGCGCGGACGACCTCCTCGGACAGCCGGATGTCGAGCGCGCGGCGGTTGCCGAGCCCGGTGAGGGCGTCGGTCACGGAGCGTTCCTCGGCCAGCTCGCGCAGCTTCTCCCGCTCCCGGGTGATCGCGGTGGTGAGGAACGAGACGGTGGCGACCACGAAGAGGCGGAAGGTCAGCTCGTCCCAGTGGATCCTGAAGGGGGTGGGCTGGCCGATCGTCTCCCCGATGCGCCGCGACGCGATGAGGATCCCGGCGTAGGCGGCCAGGAAGGCGGCGGCGATCCGCGTGCTCCGCGGGTAGTTGACCGCGACCTCGATGGCGATGATGCAGAAGAGGGCGAACCCGGTGTTGAAGTGGTTGTTGCTGAGCAGCAGCACCCATCCGGCGCAGATCAGGAAGTCACCGAGGATGAACGCGCCGACCAGCCGGTTGGCGAGCCGGGGGGAGCGCACCCCGATCCGTTCCAGCGAGAAGAAGGCGACCATGTTGTACGCCGCCAGCACCGCGGTCATGATCAGCAGGCCAGGGCGGGAGATCGGCCCGGGGAGCGGCTCGCCCGAGGAGGGCTGAATGGCGAATGCCAGGACCAGTCCGAAGAAGACCGCGAACCAGCGCCCGACGGCGATGGCCTTCTGGGTCTTCAGCCAGCCGTCGGCTCCGCTCTTCCGTGCGACCGGGGTATCCACGGCGAGACTCACTCCGGCCCCCAATGCTCTGACCCTGCCCGCAGCCCCGGCTCCTGGACGGCGGCGCGGGCCGGACCTCCGCCAGGCCCGGCGCCGGCATGATGGCACGGCGTCATCGGCATCTTAAGTGAGAAACGGCAGGGAGCAGGGATTCGTTGCAGATCCGGGACTCAGGCCCCCTCGGAGACCCCCGGACGTGCCGTCGGGACCACCAGGTAGCTGATCAGCCAGCCCTCCACGGCCGCCAGCATGATCGTCCCGGTCCAGACGTGGGTCGGCCACCACACCCCCCGGCTGGCGAGCAGCTCCGCGAAGTACAGGACGTACGCGCCCGCGGTCCAGGTGGCGGCGAAGAGGCGCAGCCTGTCCGGCCGCCCCGGGCCCACGCGCAGCGCCCAGAGCAGCAGGTCGCCGAGCATCCCCATCGCGACGGCGAGCCCGGCGAGCACGCCGACGTGGTCGACCGCGGTGACCAGGAAGCCGCTGACCCCCAGGATCACGGTGAGCGATCCCCGGGGCAGGCGCAGGTGGGCGAGCAGCAGCAGCACCAGCCCGGCGAGCAGGCCGGTCTGCACCAGGATGCCGAGGATCCCGAGCTCCATCTCGCGGGGGCGCACCCCCAGGACCGCGACCGGAGCGTCGCCCGCCGACCACAGGTTGCTGAGGGGGTGGTCGAACTGGATGAGGTAGGTGAGCACGCTGAGCAGCAGCGCCGCCGAGATCACCGCCGGCCACGAGGCACGGCCCCGCTCGGTGCGCCAGGCGACCCGCAGCGGCCCGCTGACGATCAGCCCGGTGCTGAGGGTGAGGAGCACGTGCGGCGGGCTGATCAGGCCGTTGGTGCCGGTCTCGATGCCGAATACCGTGTGCCACACCCCGTCGGCGACGCCGGAGGCGGCGAAGAGCCCGCAGCCGGTGAGAGAGAGCCCGTAGCCGCTGGCCCGGTCCCAGGGCAGCCCCCGGGCGAGCCGGCTGCGGCGGAGCAGCAGGAGGTAGGCGGCGGTGGCGACCATCCCCGAGTAGAGGACGGCGTGCCAGGGGGTGAGGAAGGACTCGAAGAGGCGCAGGTGCGAGTGGGCCCAGATGTCGAGGTAGCCGCCGCCCACCACCCAGCAGCAGAGCGCCACCAGCGTCCAGTCGGCGGCCCCGGCGGCGGCGGCGGTGCCGGGGGCGGGGCCTGCCGCGGCGGAGTGGAGAGCCGATCTCTCTGCGGTGACCGTCGCCATGCTCCCTCCCGCGCGTCTGCCGTCGATGGGCGGGCCCCGTCCCATCAGTGTACGGGGGGATGGGCAGCAGCCCGCGGCTCAGCCGGCGTGGGCCCGGACCCTGGCGGTGACGAGTGGACCCGGCTGCCCAGCCGGTACCCTCGCCTCCGGATCCATGGAGTGGAGGAAGAGCCATGCGTGCGGAGGAGATCCTCGGCCAGGTGCGCGACACCCTGACCGTCCGCCAGGTCTTCGGCGAGCCCTACGAGCGCGACGGCGCCCTCGTCGTCCCGGTCGCGCGGGTGGCCGGCGTCGGGGGAGGCGGTGGCGGCGGCACCCCGGCCGAGGGCGGCAGCGGAGGCGGCTTCGTCCTCGAGGCACGCCCCGTCGGCGTCTACGTGATCCGCGACGGCGAGGTGAGCTGGCGGCCGGCGGTGGACGTCACCCGCATCGCCCTCGGCGGCCAGCTGGTCGCCGTCGTCGCCCTGCTGGTGGCGCGGAGCGTCATCCGCCGCCTGGCGAGGCGCTGAGCGTCAGGACACCCCGCGCGGCTCGGGGACCAGGTCGGTCGCGGGCATCCAGTCGAGCCGGCCGCCGGCCTCGAGCTCGCGCACCGCGGGCACCGGGTCGGGATCGGTGAAGGCGGTGCGGTCGCCCTCGGGCCTGGCGGTCGCGTCCGCGAGCCAGTAGCTGGCCTCGAGGGCGATGCCGTTGGGATCGGTGAAATAGATCGAGTGGATGAAGCCGTGGTCGATCTCCTCGGTGACCTCGACACCGGCCTCCTGGAGGCGGCCCGCCAGGGAGGCCGCGGCATTCCTGGATCGCCGCGGCGGCGGTTCTCGTGCTCCCGTCGCTGACGGACATGGCGGTCCCTCCGAATGTGGCTCTCCGAGTCCAGGCTACCGCCGATCGGGGAGGGAGTGAGCCCTGGGCACGGCGCCCAGGGCTCCTCGGGGGGGCGTCGAGTGATACGGCGCCGCCCGCGGGATGGATCAGCGCGTCAGCGAACCGCGTCCGCGGCGCGGGCGAGAGCGTCGCGGTCGAGCACCCGGATGAGCCGCAGATCGGTCTCGATGATGCCGTTGCCACGCAGCTCGCCGAGAGCCCGGGTCACCACCTCGCGCGCGGTCCCCACCGCGTCGGCGAGGCGCCGGTGGCTGATGCGCACCATGATGCCCTCGTCGGAGCTGTGCTCCGCGAGCTCGAGGAGATGCCGCGCCACCCGCGCGGTCACGGGGCGCACGGTGCCGTCGACGAGCCGGCAGGTGGCGTCGACGGCCTGCTCGGCGAGGTGCTCGGCGAGCGCCCACCCCAGCTCGGGCCGCCGGATCACCAGGTTGCGCAGGCTCTCCAGGGAGAGCACCGCCAGGGTCGCGTCGTTCAGCGCCTCGGCGCCGTGGTTGTCGCTGCCGCTCAGCACCGAGTCGACCCCGACCTGGTCGCCTGGGCGCGCATACCCGGTGGTCACCCGGTGTCCCGAGGTCGTCCAGGTGAACACGCGCACCACGCCCTTGATGACGGCGAGCGCCTGACCGGGGCGGTCGTGGCCGAGGAGCTGCGTCCCCGCCGGGGCCACGATCAGCGCGGCGCCGTCGATGAGCTCCTGGAGGGCGCGCTGCCAGGGGGTGGAGGTGGACCGTGGCTCCCACGGATTGCCGTCGATGGGCATGGGTCTCCGGCTGACGAGGGTGATCAACTGCCAGTCCTGCATACGAGCGGAAGCGGTCTGCCAGTCCACTGTCGCAGTCGGGCTCGCTGTCGTCTTCGCCTGGCCGGGTGAAATCCGGCCGACAATCCGGATGGTCGTGCTCGTCCGTTCGGGCTCATCCGGGATGATGAGGACCGCCACCCGATCGGGTGGGCGACGGGCGGCTGTCAGTCGAGTCACACCCCGCCTCTGCCCTCCTGCTACGCTGGTTTCCGACTGTCAGGAAAGGGGAAGGCAGGACATGGTGGACCTCGGTGACCGCGACTTTCGCGAACAGGTCGAGTCGCTCTACTGGATCTCGGTGGAGATCGCCGCACTCCATGAGCCGCCCGCGGTGTACGACTGCGCCCTCAGCCGCTGTCTCGAGCTCACCTCGTCGCAGTTCGGCTTCATCGCGCTGGTGAGCCGCAACCGGGAGCACCTCGACATGGTCGCGGTCAAAGGCTTCGAGCCGGCGCCCGGGTTCTACGACAACTACCGGGTCATGCCGCTGCGCCGCAGCGTCTTCGGCGTCGCCGTCATCGACGAGCGTCCCACCATCTCCAACGATGTCGACCGCGACCCGCTGCGGATGGGTCAGCCCCCCGGGCATCCGCATGTACGCACCTTTCTCGGCGTCCCGCTGCGGGTGGGATCCGAGGTGATCGGCATGAGCGGCGTCGCCAACAAGCCGGGCGGCTACGACGCCGGGGACGAGCGGTTGCTCGCCACCTTCGCCAACCAGGTGGCGGTGGCCATTGACAACGCGCGTCTGTACGAGCGCCAGCGCGAGATGATCGACGGGCTGCAGCAGCTGCACGCGCGGCTCGACGACTTGGAGAGCGAGCGGCTGCTTGCGCAGGAGCGGGCGCGCATCGCCTCGGGACTCCACGACCACATCGGGCAGAGCATCTTCGGCATCGGGCTCAAGGTCAACTCGCTGCTGGAGAAGGGCCTCGACCCTCCCGTCGCCCAGACCGTGCGCGAGGTGCGCGACCTGACCATCGAGTGCGCCGACGAGTTGCGACAGGTGGTCTTCCACCTCGCCGACCGCAACCGGAAGGATGGTGATCTCAGCGCCGCCATCGGTTCGCTGCTGCGCGAGCTCGAGCGCGCCCACGGGCTCGCCGTCGACCTCAGCGTCAGCGGCGTCCCCGGCCCCCGTGTGGAGGCGGTCGCCGACCTGCTCCTCTCCGTGATCAACGAGGCGCTGGGCAACGTGGTGAAGCACGCGGACGCGAGCCGCGTGCACGTGAGCCTCCGCCACGGGCCCGACCACGTCGACCTGGCCATCCAGGACGACGGCGCCGGCGCCCCGGACACCACGCTGGAGAGCTACCAGGACAGCTACCTGCACTACGGGCTGCGCACCCTCCGCCGTCGCGTCGAGGAGGCGGGCGGCACGTTCGAGGTGCGCAACGGCGAGGAGGGTGGGCTCACCCTGCGGGTGCACCTTCCGCTGCGACGCGAGGGCACATGATCCGCATCGTCCTGGTCGACGACCACGAGATCGTCCGCGAGGGGCTGCGCGCCATGCTCCAGGCCGAGCCCGACTTCGAGATCGTCGGAGAGGCCGGCTCGGCGGACAGGCTCGACGAGCTGGTGGAGCGCACCCGCCCCGACGTCGTCCTGCTCGACGTCCGCCTGCCCGGCGTCGGCGGTCCCGAGGCGTGCCGGCGCCTGGGCCGCAGCCACCCCGACGTGAAGGTGATCATCCTCACCGTCTACACCGACCACGACCTGGTCGACGAGGCGATCCGCGCCGGCGCCCGCGGCTACGTGGTCAAGGACATCGACCGCCTCGACCTCAAGCGCAGCATCCGCGCGGTGCACCGCGGCGACGCGGCGATCGCCCCCGAGGTGGCCGGCGACATGCTCACCCGCATGCGCGGCCGCGGTGGGGCCGCCGCCACTGCCCGCCCGGCGCTCAACGAGACGCAGACGCGCATCCTGCGGCTCATGAGCGACGGCCTCTCCAACAGCGAGATCGCCGGCCGCGTGCACCTCAGCGAGAACACGGTGAAGACCCACGTCCAGGAGATCTTCCGGAGGCTGGAGGTGCGAAACCGCGTCGAGGCGGCGATGCGTGCCACCCGTGAGGGTCTCATCTAGCGGCATCTAGCGGGGCCGCGGCCCGCGCGCAGCCGACGCGGCGGGGAGCCGTGACGGCCCCCCGCCCGCGCTGTGGGGATCAGGCCGGAGGGCGGTCACCCGGCTCGTGCTTCTGCTCCCACTCCTCGGGCTTGCCGAGGGGGCCGGTGCCTGCGGGAAAGCCGGGCTCGTGGTCGCCCCAGCGCCGCATGCTCTCGAGCTCCTCCGGGCCCTTCTCGGCGGTCTCGCCCCCCTCGTCGGAGGGCGGAGTGACCTGGCGGTCATGCGGTTCGTGCTTGGGTTCCCACTCCTCGGGCTTGCCCAGGGGGCCGGTGCCCGCCGGGAAGCCGGGCTCGTGGTCGCCCCAGCGCCGCATACTCTCGAGATCCTTCTCGCCGTGGAAGGCGGTCTCGGTGCTCTCGACGTCCGGGTTCGGGGTGGTCGGCTCAGCCATCACGTTCCTCCACTCGGGACGATCCACGGAGGTGGCCGTCCTGCCGTCAGTCCCTGCCCGGGGTGGGGAGCCACGAAACCGAGTGAACCGGGTTCCCGGCGCGGTCAGACGAGACTGAAGTTCCGCAGCAGCTCGACCATGGTGTGGGCGATGCGCGCCGCCTTGGCGTCGTCCACGACGGTGGGGTCGAGATCGGGGACGTATCGCGCCACCCCGGCGGGATCCTCGTTGACCAGATAGCGCACCAGGGCGTGTCCGATCAGGGCGGCGGTGGTGTCGTCGAGCTCCTCGGACGGCATGCGCGTCCTCCCTGTGGTGCCCGCGTGGTGCGGGCTCTTGGAGATGAAGGCTACCCCGCGGTGGTGAACCCGTGACGTGTCGCGGCGCGATCGCTCCGGATGAGCGGATGACCGACCGCGGGGGGACGAACATTACAGATATGTTATGATGTTGAAGGAGGCATGTTCTTCCCTCTCACGCACAGCGCTGTGCTGCGTTAGGAGCCATATGACCGGACACAGCGTGACCGTGATGACCAGCACCGGCGGGTTCATCCCCGGCGCCTCGCACCGCGCCACCTGCAGCACCTGCGGATGGCGCGGAGATCGTTTCGCCCAGCGCGAGAGGGCCGACGCCGAGGCGTGCCGCCACCACGAGACCGCCGAGCCGCTGGTGTTCGAGACCCCGACGCAGGCCACCGCCGACGCGGACGGCGAGGCCGCCGAGCGCCGGCACCTCAGGGCCCGCGCCAGGTCGGCGGCGGGCTCGCACAACACCGCCCGCACCGAGGCCCGAGGTCGCATCGACGCGGCGCTGGGAAATCCCGAGCACCAGGAGGCGCTCGACGCCGAGATCGACCGACAGCTCGCCGCACTTCGCCGCCCGCCGCTGCAACCGTAGCCTCCCTTCTGTCGCGTCATCCACCGGGCTGGCGACAGCGGCTGCGGGTAGGCCCCGGATTGGGCGCCGGGGGCCGCCGTTGGAGTGGATGACCGTAGGCCTCTCATCACAGCTCGAGCACCGCGCTCCGGCCCTCCGCCGACGCCACCGGGCGGGCCGGCAGCATGAGGGCGAGAAGCACGCCGACCGCGGTGAGCCCTGCGGTGAGCAGGAAGAGATCGCCCACGGCCGTGCCGAAGACCTGCAGGCTGGTGCTGTTGTAGAGCGGGAGCACGCCGGCCTGTCCCTGCGCGGCCATGCCCTGCAGCTGGGGGAACCCGGGAGCCACGCTGGGGAGCAGCACGGCTCGGTCGCTCATCTGCTGCGCCTCCTGGCTGGTGAGGATGGCGGTCAGCACCCCCAGCCCGAGTGCCGACGACACCCGCTGGATGATGTTGTTCATCGCGCTCGCCCGGCCCGCCGCCGCGCTGGAGACGGTCGCCATCCCCGCGGTGATGATCGGCATGATCGACAGTCCCATGCCCAGGCTCCGAATCGACATCCAGAGCACGATCTGCCCCTTCGAGGTCGACAGCGTGATGCCGTGGATCAGGTACGTCCCGTAGGCGACGAGGAGGAGGCCGACCGTCGCCGGCCAGCGCGCTCCGATCCGGTCGTAGAGCTGACCGGAGATGGGCATCACCATCCCGGTGATCAGCGCGGGCAGCAACAGCGTCAGCCCGGCCTGGAGGGCACCCAGGCCCTGCCCCTCCTGGAGGAACAGCGGAACATAGAACATCCCCGCGAAGAGGGCGGCGATGAGGATCGCCATCAGCAGCGAGGAGTTGGTGTAGGCCCAGTTGCCGAAGATCCGCACGTCGAGCATCGGCTCCTCGACGGAGAGCTCGACGACGACGAAGACGGCCAGGCTGAGCAGGCCGACCGCGCCAAGGATGAGGACGCGGTACGACGTCCAGCCCCAGGACGCGCCCTCGGACAGCGCCAGCAGCAGGGAGAAGAGGCTCGTGGCCACGCTCGCGAAGCCGGCGGTGTCGAACCGCTGACCGCTCGTTCTGGGGAAGCGCGGCAGCACGGCGGACGCCGCCACCAGTCCGAGCACGGCGACGGGAACGTTGATGTAGAAGATCAGCCGCCAGTTCACGTATTCGACGAGGTAGCCGCCGATGGTCGGGCCGACGGCCGGCGCGAAGAGGACGCCGAGCCCGAAGAAGCCCATGGCGGTCCCCATCTTCTCGCGCGGCACCATGCGGTAGAGCATCGCCTGCGCGACGGCCGGCAGCAGCCCGCCGCCGATCGCCTGGACGATCCTGAAACCGATCAGGATGTTGAGGCTCCAGGCCAGGCCGCACAGTGCCGAACCCGCCGCGAAGCCGATGAGGGAATAGCGGTAGACGCGGTCCAGGCCATAGCGATCCCCGAGCCAGCCGCTCACGGGAACAACGATTCCCAGCGCGAGGGTGTAGGCGGTGGCCACCCACTGCACCTGGTCGGTGGTGGCGCCGAACTGCGTCTGCATCATGGGGATGGCAACGTTGACGATGTCGGTGTCGAGCACCGCCATGAACATGCCCACCACCAGGACCGCAAGGGGCAGAACCCAGCCCCGGTCGGAGGCCGGGGCATCCTCGACGGGTCGGCTCGCCTCGGGGGCCGGTGGGGCGGTGGCGACGACGGCAGGGCGGCGGCCCGGGCCGCGGCGGCCGCCGTGGCCCACCGTCCTCCTGGCCGGCTGTGAGGGTCGTCGCGGGCGGGTCGGACGGGCCGGGGTGGGAAGTGCGACGACGCGACCCTCGCCGACGGCCTCGGCGGGGCTGTCCTTCTCCGTCCGGACGGGATCGATCACAGCAGGTTGCCTCTCCATGCGGGACCAGCCGGGGCGGCGACAGACGTGCCACCACCAGGGGAGGGATTTCTCGCGCGACCGGCGTTCGGTCTAGAGGGTGGCGGCGAGCAGACCGGCGGCCGCTGCCGAGGTCACGAGGAGCACGGCGGGCGCGGTCACGCGCTCGAGCTCGGGCACGCGGACGCCAGGGTTGGCTGCGGTGTTCATGCGGGCCTCCCCCGCCCTGCTACGCCTCCCCATGGGTGACGCGACGGCGGTATGCTAGAGGAAGTGGTTGATGATGTACTCCGCTAGTATAGCGGGGTACATGGTTGAGGGCAATAAGTCGTGGGGGAGCAGATCGACTTCGACCTCGCGGACGCCTTCGTGGACTTCCTGCCGAGGTTCAAGCAGTGGGTGGAACACCTCCTTCCCTCGGGAGGGCCGACCGCGGTCCGTGTCCGGCTTCTCGGCGCGGTCCAGTGCGAGGGGCCGCAGAAGATGAGTGGGCTCGCCACCGTGCTGGCCATCACCGCGCGCCGCGTCACCGCGCTCGTGGACGCCCTCGAAAAGGAGGGTCTGGTGGCGCGGTCGCCGGACCCGCGGGACCGGCGGGTCACCTGGATCACCCTGACCGAGCGCGGCACCTCGATGGTCGATCGCCTCTACGAGGCGCACCGGCAGGCGGTCGCGGGGCTCTTCGACGAGCTCGCACCCGACCGCAAGGCGGCGCTCCTCCAGTCCATGCGGGAGCTCGCGGAAAGGCTGAGCCGCACCGATCCCGATGGTCGCCGCGCCATCGACGTTGCCGTCTGAGCAGACGTGGGTGCGAGATGGCGGGCCGGTCGCCATCGACGACGAGGTGGTTCACCTCCTTCCGGCAACCGGCCTTCTCGCAGCCCTTGGATCACCTGGCGGCCGAGGCTCTGCGGCGGACCCGGGTGCGGGTATCCTCGTGTTCCCGGAGCGAGCCGCCGCACGTCACCGGAGCGATGACCGACGCGGCAGCCCTGGCGATGGATGCGCAGTACTCGACGAGATCCACAAGTGGTACGGAGAAGGGTACAGAGCCAGACTGACGCCGGAAAGTCCTTGCGTGCCCCCGTAGCTCAGTGGATAGAGCAGAGGTTTCCTAAACCTTGTGCGCAGGTTCAATTCCTGCCGGGGGTACCAGCGGCCCGTCGAGGGGCGGCACGGGGGGTGGATACGACGGCCCGCGGCGTTTCCCGGTGGCGTTCTCGGTGCTGGCGTCTCTCCTTTCGTTGCCCGACCTATCCTCCCGGCGCTTCGATGTCGGTCAGCGCACCAGGTT
>JAQBPI010000125.1 GCA_028287605.1 Chloroflexota bacterium | reverse complement strand
CGGCCGGCATCGGCCGCGCCGGGCGGGTTGTGGCGGCGGGGTGCGGCCGCGCCGGCGGCAACTGGAAGGAGGTGGGCGGATGCTGCACCGCGGTGCCGCCGGGAAGCGCCAGGGCGACCTCACCGGTGGCGCCGAGCGAGGACGGGGCGCCGTCGACGCGCAGCCGGATCTGCTGCGGGTCGGCGCCCGGGGCGACCACGAAGTCGTACTCCAGACTGCCCTGCAGGCCGTGGTAGAGGAGGTCGATGCCCGGGTAGACGCCCCGGTACTCGATGTGGGAGTAGTCGGGGACGGCGGTGCGCCAGTGGGTGGTGTCGCTGCCGACGAACGAGCCGGTGGTGCCGGCGGGCGCACCGAGCCTGACCGGGGCATGGGCGTCGGCACCGATCAGCTCGATGCGCATCACCTCGAGCGCAGGAGCCGTCCCCGCCGGCGACGGCCCCGACCGTCCCCGGCGCGCCCCCGGGGTGAAGCCGAGGGTGGCCCCCTGGGCGCCGACCAGGAAGGCGTAGCCGCTCCCCCGCGCGACGAAGCCGGCGTCGGGCCCCGCCTGGCCGTGGTTGGCCTCGAAGGCGAGCGGGAGGGCGGCGTACACCCGGCGGACCGTGGGGGCGTCGAGGCCGGGCGGCGCGACCCGGGACGGCTCGGAGACGGCGCCGAGCAACATCTGTCCGGGAATCGCAAGGACGGCGAAGGCCGCCATGGCGACGACGCTCCAGGTCTCCCGCCTCATCGCCCATCCCTTCCGCATGACCGGGCCGCTGGTCCGACCGGGCGAGTCGCGCCCGATGCGAAACCCCAGCGACGCTGTGACGTTCGACAGGGTGAGAGCAGGGTACGGCCGACGTCAACAACTGTCAATAATAGTTGCGAAGCAGATCAAACGCTTCAAGAGGAGCAGGTGGTGTGCGACGATTCGGTCTGGTGGGCAGGGAGCAGGAGGTCACTCGAGAGATGCCGATGACCATCGCCGAACCGGTTCGGACCGAGACACTGCGGGTCGCGCTTCCCCATGACCTTGCCGACTACCTCCGCACGCTGGCCGCCGACCAGGGATGCGGGGTGGGTGAGGTGGTGGCCTCGCTGGTGGGCGACGAGGCCCGCCGCCGCGGCCGCCTCGGGCATCAGCACCCCAAGAAGATGACCCCGGCGGTGCGCGCCGCCCTCTGCCGCCTGCTCCGCGAGGGCTACTCACGCACCGCTGCCGCGGAGCGCTGTGGGGTCTCCCGTCAGACCCTCTACTACTGGCTGCGCCACCACGACGACTTCGCCCACGCCCTCGAGGCCGCCGAGGCCGAGGAGGACCGGGTCGCCGCCGGCGCGATGCTGCGCCGCGCCCGCCGCACCACCAAGCCCCGCACCGCGGCCTGAGCCGCTGCGCCGGGCCGTCCCTCAGCCGCCGAGGCCGGCGGTGGTGGGCAGGCGGGCGGGCCGCTGCGCCTCGAAGCCGGTGATGGCGTCGGCGAGGCGCAGGCTGAGGGCGATGTCGTCGAGGCCTCCGAGCAGACGCTCGCGGGCGTCGTCGTCGAGCTCGATGGCACGCCGCTCCCCGTTGAGTTCGACGTATCCGCTCTCGAGGTCCACCGTGGCCTCCATCCCCGGCTCCTCGCGGGCCAGGTCCATCCAGCGGGCGACCACCTCCTCGGGGAGCTGCACCGGCAGCAGCCCGATCTTCAGCGCGTTGCTGCGGAAGATGTCGCTGAAGGAGGGCGCGATCACCGCCCGCACCCCGTAGTCCTCGAGCGCCCAGGCGGCGTGCTCTCGCGACGAGCCGCAGCCGAAGTTGCGGCCGGCGAGCAGCACCGGCGCATGCCGCCAGGGCTCGCGGTTGAGCTCGAAGTCGGGGTTCTCGGTGACCCCGTCGCCCTGGTAGCGCCAGTCGTAGAAGAGGAAGGGCCCGTAGCCGCTGCGCTCGATCCGCTTCAGGAACTGCTTGGGGATGATCTGGTCGGTGTCGACGTTGGGACGGTCGAGCGGGGCGGCGACGCCGGCGAACCGGGTGAACGGCTCCACGGCTAGGCCACCGCACCGGTCCCGGTGGGACCGAGCTCGCGCACGTCGGTGAGGTGGCCGGCGATGGCGGCAGCGGCGGCCATCTCCGGGCTGAGCAGGTGGGTGCGGCCCCCCTTGCCCTGCCTGCCCTCGAAGTTGCGATTCGAGGTGGAGGCGCAGCGCTCGCCCTCGGCGAGGACGTCGGGGTTCATCCCCAGGCACATCGAGCAGCCCGGCTGGCGCCACTCGAAGCCGGCGTCGAGGAAGAGCTGGTCGAGGCCCTCCGCCTCGGCCTGGCGCTTCACCCGCATCGACCCCGGCACCACCATGGCCCGGACCGTGGGGGCGACCCGGCGGCCGCGCACCACCGCGGCGGCGGCGCGCAGGTCCTCGATGCGCCCGTTGGTGCAGGAGCCGATGAAGACCCGGTCGATGGCGATGTCGCGCAGCGGCGTCCCCGCCACCAGGCCCATGTACTCGAGCGAGCGGCGCACCGCGACCCGGTCGGTGGGGTTCTCCCACTGGTCGGGGTCGGGGACGGCCCCGGAGATCGGTGCCACCTGGGCCGGGTTGGTGCCCCAGGTGGCGTGCGGCGCCACCGTCGCGGCGTCGAGGCGGAGGCTGCGGTCGAAGCTCGCACCCGCGTCGCTGCGCAGCTCGCGCCAGGCGGCCACCGCCTCGTCCCACGCGGCGCCCCGGGGGACCGCGGGCCGCTCGGCGAGGTAGGCGGCGGTGGTGTCGTCGGGGGCGATCATCCCGGCCCGGGCGCCACCCTCGATCGACATGTTGCAGACCGTCATCCGCCCCTCCATGGAGAGGGCGCGGATCGCCTCGCCGGCGTACTCGATGACGTGGCCCACCGCGCCGTCGACGCCGATGGCGCCGATGACCCCCAGGATCAGGTCCTTGGCGGTGACCCCGAAGCCGCGCTCGCCGTCGATGCGCACCTCCATCGTCCGGGGCCGGCGCTGCACCTGCGTCTGGGTGGCGAGCACGTGCTCGACCTCGCTGGTGCCGATCCCGAAGGCGAGCGCTCCGAAGGCGCCGTGGGTGGCGGTGTGGGAGTCGCCGCAGACGATGGTCATGCCCGGCTGGGTCAGGCCGAGCTCGGGGCCGATGATGTGCACGATGCCCTGGCGCGGGTCGCCCATCCCGAAGCAGGGGATGCCGAACTCGCGGCAGTTCGCCA
>JAQBPI010000022.1 GCA_028287605.1 Chloroflexota bacterium | reverse complement strand
TCAGCTCGCGCGGCGCCGCGCAGCGCGCCAGCCGTCCCGCGGCGAGGAAGGCGACCCGTCCGCACGCCGCCTCCACGAAGGCGCAGTCGTTGCTCGCCACCACCGAGGTGAGCCCTGCGGCGTCGCGGCGGCGCAGCTCGTCGCCCAGGGTGGCGGCGCCCTCGGGGTCGAGCCCGGCGGTGGGCTCGTCGAGGAAGGCGAGCGCGGGCTCGTGGGCGAGCGCCTCGACCAGCCCGAGCCGGCGGCGCATGCCGAAGCTGTACCGGCCCACGGGCTCGTCGGCCACCTCGGCGAGGCCGAAGCGGCACAGCGCGGCGTCGACCAGCCGCCGCGCCGCCCCGCCGTCGGCGACCCAGCGGCGGCACCAGAAGTGGGCCGCCTGCCGGCCGCTGAGGCAGGGCTCCTCGTCGACGCCGTCGAGGGCGAGCCCGAGGCTGCGCCGCGCCGCCCGCGGCGAGCGCTCACCGTGCCAGCGCAGCTCGCCCCCGCGAGGACGGTCGGCGGAGGCGAGCATGCGCAGCAGGGTGGTCTTGCCGGCGCCGTTGTGACCCATGAGGGCGAGGCTCTCGCCGGCCTCGACGCGCAGGCTGACGGGACCGACCCCGCGACCGCCGGGGAAGCGCCGCTCCACCTCGAGGGCCTCGACGGTCACCACGCTCACACCCGCTCCTCGCCGGCGAGGAGCCCCCGCACCTGCGCCGCCACCGCCGTCGGCTTGAAGGGCTTGACCACCGCGCCGCGGGCGCCGGCGGCGCAGGCGCGCTCGGCCTCCTCGGGATGGCGCGCCTCCACCATCGCCAGCCAGCCGCACGCCGGGGCGGTGCCGCCCTCCCAGGCGGCGGCGAGGGCGACGCCGTCGCGCTCGAGGGTGACGTCGACGAGGGCGACGTCGACCGCCTCCTCGCGGGCCAGCGCGTCCGCCTCCTCGGCGCTGCGCGCCCAGAGCACGCGGTGCCCCTCACGGCTCAGCTTGTGCTCGAGGATGCGGCCGATCATCGGCTCGTCCTCGACCACGAGCACGGTGGCGCTCACAGCTCCCACCCGTCGAAGAGGCGTACCCGGCCGTGCTCGTCGAGCTCGCAGACGCTGCACAGCGGGCCCTCGACGCCCGCCTCCTCGAGCTCCTCCAGGGCCGCGGCGCGGGCGGTGATCCGCCAGGCGATGATGTCGTCGCCGTGGAGCTCGCAGCACCAGTGCAGCTCCTCCAGCGCCGTCACCCCCCAGGCGAGCAGGTCGAGCCGGTGCTTGAGCCGGTCGGCGGTCGCGCTGAGCGCCGCGCCCATGGTCACCTCGCCCCGCTCGAGGTCGATGCCCTCCTCGGCCGCCTCCTCCAGCTCGTAGAGACGCTGGACCCAGCGCGGCCACGGCGGCCGCAGCGAGTGCATCACCTCGACCCCGGGGCGCTCGAAGAGGTGCAGGCGCAGGGCGACGGCGCCGTGGGGGATCGTCGGGGTGCTCAGCACGGCGTCGCCCGCGGTCACCGCTGCGTCGCCCCCGGGGAGGGCTGGGCGTGGTCGACCACGTGCTGCCCCTCGATGGTCATCTCGCCGTAGATCAGGTACGGATGACGGCTGTGCTCGCGGATCACGCCCATGGTGGCCATCATCATGCTGACCACCACCGCGAGCGCGATCACCCCGCGCGCGCTGCGCCGGGTCGCATCGCCCCAGCGCAGCTGATCGCGGCTCAGTGCCTTGAGGTAGACGGTGAGCGCCCACAGGCTCGCCGCCATCAGCGCCAGCAGGGCGATGATCTTGTTGGGGATCATGGTGCCGACCGGGTTCTCCAGCCCTCCCTGCCAGAAGGGCCGGTCGAGGTGGCGCGCGGTGACGTCGCCCTGGGTCCAGGCGAACCGCGACGGCATGGCGGCGAGCAGGGTGGCGACGATCTCGAGCCCGAGCGCGATCCGCAGGCTGCGCACCCCCGACGCCCCGGATGCGCGCAGCCGGCGCAGCAGGTAGAGCGTCGCCAGGATGAAGATCAGCCCGAGCAGGGTGATCTGCAGCAGGAAGACGTTCGACAGCTCGCCGAACATCATCGTGTACCAGGCGCCGTAGGCGTGGAGCTGCACCTCCTTGGCGTAGGAGTAGCCGACCCACGGCTGCAGGATGGTGAAGCCGATGGCGAAGAGCACCCCCCACTGCACCACCCAGTCGTAGAAGGGCGCGTCCTCGGGGGCGCGGCGCAGCGCCCGCAGGTATCGCACCGCCGCGAAGGCCGCGGTGACCGCCCCCGCCCACGCGATGTTGCCGATCAGGCGGTGGACGTCGAGCGGGATGTCCGTGGGATTGAGGATCTGGGCGAGCTGGCTGCGGTCGCCGCCGTTGGGGGTGAGCATGTAGGAGGCGACCACGTCGATGAAGAACATCTGCCAGAAGAGCACCAGGTTGAGCAGCACCAGCAGTCCCAGCCGGGCGCGGCGGTAGGCGGTGAGCCGGTCCCAGTTGGCGTAGAGCGTGTACAGCAGGATGACCTCGGCGAGGAAGAGCCCCGCCTCGAAGATGAACACCCAGAAGGTGATGCGGGTCAGGGCGATGAAGAACGTGCCCCACAGGCCGAGGAAGACGAAGAGCACCCAGAAGATCGGGATGGCCGCGTCGAAGCTGAAGGTGTAGGCCATGGAGCGCAGCAGGCCGTGCGCCAGCCGCCCGTGACGCTGGTCGTGGCCCTCGCGCAGCATCGCGATGCCCTCGCTGACCACCGTCAGCGTGGAGGCGCCCGTGAGGAAGGTGGCGATCTGGATGTGGAGGCTGGCGATGATCGCCACCCACAGGCTGTTGCCGAGCACCGACTGCGGCACCGCGTCCGCGACCAGCGCGTGGCTCACAGGTTGAACAGCCGGTTGGCGCCGAGCACGGCGAGGATCACCACCACCAGCGCGAGGAAGAGGCCGGGGATGATCACCTCGGGGCGGCGCAGCGG
This sequence comes from Chloroflexota bacterium, assembly GCA_028287605.1. Lineage (GTDB taxonomy): Bacteria > Chloroflexota > Dormibacteria > Aeolococcales > Aeolococcaceae > CF-96. The sequence continues at coordinate 3,818 of JAQBPI010000022.1, read as the reverse complement.
GGCGCGCGCATGGGAGCGGTCGAGGAACGGCAGCAGGGTCAGCATCAGCGCACCGATGCCGACGAGGCCGAGCCCGCCGACCAGGATCAGGTAGCCGGAGGGGTAGAGCAGCAGCATCTGGTCGAGCGGCAGGTAGAACCACTCCGGGGTGGGCACGTAGGTCAGCGTCGCCGGGTCGGCGCGCTCGTCCAGCGGCGCTCCGGCGACGTAGCTCATCACGAAGATCACGGCGATGAGGACGACGCTGATCACGATGTCCTTGAAGATCTGGTCGGGGAAGAAGTCGACGGTGTCCCGGGGCGCCGCCCAGCGACGGCCGGTGCGCTTGGTCGGGTACGGGGGCTCCGCCCTGAGGATGCGCTCGGTGATCTCCCGCTCGGGATCGTCGGTGTCCGTCTGGTAGTTGACCCATGAGCCGAACTCGCCGTGGCGCCGGAGCAGCATCAGGTGGCCCCCGATGAGCGCGAAGAGCAGGAAGGGAAGCACCCAGATGTGGATGCCGAAGGTGCGCGTCAGCGTGACCGGCCCGACGAAGTCGCTGCCCCGCCAGAGCGAGCGGATGCCGTCGCCGATGAAGGGGAGGTAGTGGGGGATGTTGGTGACCACCACCGCGGTCCAGTAGCCGGCGTTGTCCATGGGCAGCATGGCCCCGGTGATGGCCAGCCCCAGGGTGAGGAAGAAGAGCACCGCGCCGCTCACCCAGTTCAGCTCGCGCGGCCGCTTGTACGACGCCGAGAGGAACGTCCGCAGCATGTGCAGCCCGATCACCAGGATGAGGACGTACGCGCCCCAGAGATGCATGCCCCGCACCCAGGCGCCGAAGCGGTCGCTGGTCTCGAGGTAGTGGAGGCTGTCGTACGCCTGGCTGAACGAGGGGACGTAGTCGAGGAGCAGGAAGATGCCGGTGAAGAGTTGGAGCAGGATGAGCGCCAGCGTCGCGCTTCCCAGGGCGTAGGCCCAGCCGCCACGCTTGGGCACGGCCTCGTAGAGCCCCTTGTGCAGCATCGAGGTGGTGCCCGCGCGCTCGTCGACCCAGCCGTACCCGGAGCGCAGCCGGCGGCTGAGAGGCCGGGCAAGGAAGCGCAGCACCGCCACTCAGATCCGCTCCCCGTACTGGTTCTCGATCTCCAGCAGCCTGCTCCCGTCCGGCAGGGTGCTGATGCGATGCCGCCACGGCGGGAGCGGCGACGGCGGTGGCCCACCCACGTTCAGACCGGTGATGTCGTACAGGCCGCCGTGGCAGGGACAGAGGAACTGCCCGGAGGCGCCGAGCTTCGGGTCCCAGTGCACGTTGCACTGCATGTGGCTGCAGGTGTTCGACAGCACGTACACCTGGCCGCCGCGCCGCCGCACCACGTAGACGATGCGGTCGACCGGATCGGTGGACGGCCCCTGGTCGATGGGGACGGACACTCTGAAGGGGGTCGGCGTCTCCATGGGCACGCTGTCGAGCGTGGTCACGCGCACCCAGGAGTTGCGCCGCGCCTGGAAGAGCGGGCTGATGACGAAGCCGATCGCCGGGATGGAGAGCATCAGGGCGATCGCCGCACCACCCACGGCGGTGCCGGTGATCAGCGCCTGGCGCCGCGTCTGCCTGATCATCCCACCGAGCCCCGGAGCAGCCCGATGGAGACGGTCAGCAGCATGCACGCGAACAGCACCATGGTCACGGTGGTCACGGTGGTCACCAGCACCGCCAGGCCGCGCTGCTCAGCCCGCCACATCCCGGGCACGGCGCGCGCCACGCTCAGCGCCGCCCACACGGTGAGGCCGAGCATGGCGAAGACCAGCAGGGAGTAGTACCAGGAGGTCTGGAAGTCGGCGGCGCGGAGCAGCGGGAGGTGGGAGGCGCTCATGGGTACGTGTTCCCCGGGTTGTAGACGCCGTGGGCGTCCTGCAGGGTCATCTCGCCGTAGATGGCGTACGGACCGCGCGCCTGCTCCTTCATGAAGCCCATGTAGAGCGAGAGCACGGCGGCGACCACGCCGACGACGCCGACCGCGGCCCGTGCCGTGGAGCCGGCGAAGGGCAGTGCCGCATCGGCGCCGGACGCGGGGGCGCGGATGGACGCCGGCCGGCGCGGCAGGGTGCGCACCACCAGGTGGGCGAGCGTGGCCAGCACCGTGGCGAGCAGGCCGAGATAGCGCAGCCCGTAGACCGAGTCGGTGAGCACCTGCGCGGGCAGGACCCCGACCACCGCGCCGCCGGCGGCGACGGCGATGGCCAGCCGCCCGGTGGCATCCATGCGGGCCCGGTGCTGGCGCGTCTCCAGGGCGAGCGCCAGGTTGGCGCCGACGAACAGCACGCCGAGCAGCGCCGACTGGATCACGAAGAGCCAGGCCGCGTCACCGCGCACCAGGTTGTCGAGGAAGCCGCGGGCGTTGTCGCGCAGGGTGAGCATGATGAGAAAGCCGAGCACCGGCATCAGCACCAGCGTGGCGGTGCCGATGCGGAGCAGCACCCCCGCGCTCCAGGCGCGGTAGGCGCGCTCGCCCTCGTCGGCGGCGCGGCGCAGGCGCAGCACCGCGTAGGCGGCGACGAAGAGCGCCGCCCAGCTCACGTTGCCCACCAGCCGGTGGAGCAGGAGGTCCCAGTACACCGGGTTCAGCGCCCCGCCGAGCAGGCCGGCGTGCCGCGGGGTGATCATGTAGCTGTCGATGGCGACAATGCACACCATGAAGAAGGTCTGCAGCAGGGCGACGGCGACGCCGAGAAGGAGGTGCCGCCGCCGCGGCATGCGGTCGAAGCTGTTCTCGTAGAGGATCAGCAGCGGCGTCAGCACCAGGAAGGTGCCGAAGGCGACGGCGATGAGGGGCAGGAAGCGGTTCACCAGGGTGCCGATCTGGTTGCCCCACAACCCGATCAGCGCGGTGACCGCGAACACCCCGAGGGTCGCCCCGAGGCTGAAGAGCAGGTAGTAGGCACGGGCCAGCTGGCGCGCCAGCCGCAGGGCGCGCTCGCCACCGCCGCCCGCCCCCCAGGCCTCGAAGATCGGCGCCAGGGTGATGACGCCGAGGCTGAACTCGGCGACGGCGATGTGGGCGGTGAAGAGGAGGGCGATCGGCAGCTGGTCCCCGACCACGGGCCAGTCGGGCGTGGGCACGGTGAGCGCCGGCGGGATCACCGCTCCGCGGGGCCCGGTGCCCGGAACCCGAAGCGGCCCTGGTGGAAGTCGCCGCTGACGGTCCAGTGCCCGACCATGGCGTCGAGGGCGGCGTCGTCCACCTCGGTGGCGCCGGCGGCGCGGGCGTTGCCCTCGATCGCCTGCATCACCTCGCCGCGCACCGAGTCCGGCACCCGGTCGAGGCGCGCGCGCGCCGCGTCGGTCCAGGGCAGCCGCGCCCCCGCCGCCTGGATCTGGGTGGAGACCTCGCCCCATGCGGCGAGCTTGCCCTCAACCATCTCGGGGGTGATCACGGTCCCCAGGCCGCGCTTGTTCGCGAACCACTCCACCCGCCAGCGCACCATCTCCCGGCAGAAGTCGGGCACGTGGGTGAGCCGCTGCTCCGCCTCGGGCGTCCAGGTGAAGCGCTGGAACAGCTCGTGGGTGAGCGGCGAGGCGGGGTGGCCGTAGCCCATCTTCTTGCCCAGGGTCTCGACGAAGCCGGCGGTCACCTCGTTGAGCCCGCGCAGCCGCGCCCGCGCCTCGGCGGCGGCGCGGGTCATCTCCCGGGCGATCTCCGGGTCGACGCGCTGGGAGCCGCGGGCGAGATCGGCGACCGATGCATAGGGGTCGGGCGGCGCCGCCTCCGCCTCGGTCGTATGGCTCACCGGACAGCGCGGCGCCGGCGTCTCGGCGGCGGCGGCGCCGCCCACCG
>JAQBPI010000011.1 GCA_028287605.1 Chloroflexota bacterium | reverse complement strand
GTGGTGTCGGGCAGCGGCGGTGCGGTGGCCCGGGCGACCCCGCCGGACGACCCGCAGGCGGAGAGCAGCAGCGCGGCGAGGGCGGCGGCGAGCAGGGGTCGGCGGCGCGTCACCGCGCGGGTATAGCAGGTCGGCCGCGGGCCACGACAACGGGGGAGGGCGGCGCCGCCGGCTCCTGGGCTATGGTCGAGCCGCGATTCCCTCTCATCCACAGTGGAGGAACGACATGGCCGTCGAGGTGGGCTCCGAGGCCCCCGACTTCACCCTCAAGGACGAGAACGGCAAGGACGTCAGCCTCTCCGACCTGCGCGGTCGCAACGTGGTGCTGATGTTCTATCCGCTCGCGTTCAGCCCCGTCTGCACCCAGGAGCTGAAGGACATCAGCGCCACCGCCGGCCGCTACCAGGCCGCCAACGCCGAGGTGCTCGCGGTCTCGGTGGACAGCCACTACACCCTCGCCGCCTTCAAGCGCGACGAGGACCTGAGCGCGCACATGCTCGCCGACTTCCACCCCAAGGGCGCGGTGGCGCAGCAGTACGGCACCTACATGGACGGGATCGGCATCGCCGGCCGCGCCACCTACGTCATCGACAAGGACGGGAAGGTGGTCCACAAGGTGACCAGCGAGGTGCTCCAGCCCCGCGACCAGGAGGAGTACCTCACCGCCCTGGCGGCCTGCCCGGTCTAGGGGGCGAGCAGGCCCGGGAACCTGCGGGCGCGGCGGCGCGTCCTCTCTCCGAGCTCCCACGCCGGGGGCAGGAGGAGATGACATGCACCGGAAGCTTCTGGCGGCCGCCGCGCTCGCGGGTGGGCTCGCCGTGCTGGGGGCCGTTCCCGCCGCGGCGTGCGGGGGGCTGGTGGCCCCCAACGGGGCGGTCCGCCTCGCCCGGGCCACCACCTTCGTCGCCTGGCAGGGCGGCGTCGAGCACTACATGACCAGCTTCGGCTACCAGGGCGACGTGCCCGGCCTGGGCTGGATCGTCCCCCTGCCCGCGGTGCCCGACAGGGTCGAGAAGGGCGGCGGCTGGACCCTGCAGCGGCTGCAGCGCGAGACCCATCCCGTCGCCGACTCGTTCGCGGTGAGCGGCCTCCGGGCTGCGGCGGCCCCCGCCGAGGTGCTCCAGCAGGTCCAGATCGACGCCCTCGACATCACCGTGCTGAAGGGCAGCGGCCAGGCGGTGGTGGACTGGTGCAGGCAGAACGGATTCACCCTCCCCGACGAGACCCGCGCCCACCTGCTCGCCTACGCGGTCACCAGCCCGATCTTCATGGCCGCCAGGTACGACATCGCCGCGGCGCGCCAGCGCGACCAGTTCACCGGCGACGGCACCCCGGTGCTGATCACCATGCACACCCCGCACCTCTGGGTGCCGCTCGAGGTGCTCGCCAACGCCCTCGACCCGGTGGTCGCCGACCTCTACCTGCTCACCGCCACCCAGCCGGCGGCGCCGGAGACGCTCGCTCCCGGGTTCCTCCTCGTCTCCCAGCAGCGGATGAGCACCCAGCTGCAGCGCGACCTGAGCAGCGACCGCAACATGTCCTGGGTGCCCCAGCAGGGCTGGCTCAGCTACCTCACCCTCAACGCCCCCAGCCCCCAGGTCACCTACGACATGAGCGTGACCCCGGACGGCGGGGTGCGGCTGGCCTCGATGGGCGTCGGCCCGGTGGCGGGGGCGAGGGTCCCGGCGCTGGCGCCGGCCCCGGCCCCGCGCTGGCGGCCGCCGCTGATCGCCGGGGGCATCGTCCTCGGCGGGATGGTGCTCGCCGCCGTCATCTCCGTCGCAGGCCTGCGGCTGCGGCGGCGGGCCTGAGGTTTTGACCCGGGGGAGGCTACGCCTCCCCCGTCAGGTTCTCGATCTCCACGGGCTCGAGCGCCTCGGCGAGGGGGAAGCCGAGCACCCGCGAGTAGAAGTAGAGCTCGCCGTCGAGGGAGCGGCGGATGTTGGCGGCGATGCGGAAGCCGTGCTGCTCACCCGCGAAGGGCACGTAGGCGCAGGGGATGCCCTTGCGCTTCAGCGCCTCGAACATCAGCTCGGCCTGGTTGGGCGGGACAATCCTGTCCTCCAGCCCCTGGAAGAGGATCACCGGGCAGCTGAGCCGGTCCGTGTAGTTGATCGGCGAGCGCTCGCGATAGAGCGCCGCCGCCTCGGGGAGGGGGCCGATGAGCCGGTCGAGGTACCGGGACTCGAACTTGTGGGTGTCGCCGACGAACACCTCGAGGTCGCCGATGCCGAAGTGGCTGGCCCCCGCCGAGAAGGTGTCGCGGAAGGTGAGCGCGCAGAGGGTCGTGTAGCCGCCGGCGCTGCCCCCGGAGATCATCAGCCGGTTCGGGTCGGCGTCATCGCGCTCGACCAGGAAGCGCGCGCCGTTGGCGCAGTCGTCGACGTCGACCACGCCCCAGGTCCCGTAGAGGCGCTCGCGGTACTCCCGCCCGTAGCCGGTGCTGCCCCCGTAGTTCACGTCGAGCACCGCGATGCCCCGGCTGGTCCAGTACTGGATGGGCAGCTTGAGCAGCGTGGAGGCCGCCGAGGTGGGGCCGCCGTGGGTCTCCACCAGCAGCGGCGGCCGCTCGTCGTCGGGACCGCGCCACTCCGGGTTCCGCGGCGGGTAGTAGAGCGCGTGCGCGGTGCGGCCGCCCTCGGTGGGGAACTCGATCGCCTCCGGGTGCGACAGGTACCCCTGGTTGATCTCCAGGCTGCTGCTGCGGCGCAGCACCTCGGTGGCCCCGCTCTCGACGTCCACGTGCACCAGGGCGGCGGCGAGCGTCGGCGAGCCGCCGGCGAACACCGCACCGCCCTCGTGGGCCCGCAGCCACGGGCTGATCTCGGTGAACGGGGTCCGCACCTCGCACAGCCCGGTCTCGGGGTGCAGCTCGTAGAGCCGCCACTCGCCCCGCTGGGTCGCGGTGCAGACGATGCGCTCCTCGGCGAGGAAGGCGTAGGTGGTCCAGCCGAGCATCCAGGCGGGGCGGGCGAACTCCATCTCCACCGGCACCAGGGCCTCGAGCTCGCCGTCGCGCCAGCGGTAGAGGTTCCACCAGCCGGTGCGGTCGGAGACGAGATGGAGCACCCCTCCCGGCGACCACGCCGGCACCGCCACCGACTCTCCGGGCCCGCCGGCGACGCGCACCGGCTCGCCCGGCCGGCCGGCGGCGTCGAGCTCGGCGACCCACAGCTCGGTGCCGTCCCAGGGGAGGTCCGGGTGGTTCCAGGTCAGCCAGCAGAGACGCCCGCCGTCGGGGCTCACCCGGGGCGCGGCGCAGAAGTCGGAGCCCTCGACCAGCACCTCCGGCGGCCCGCCGTCCAGGGGCACGGCGGCGATGCAGTTCACCGCCTCGGCGCCGCCGCGGGTGTGGTCCTCGAGCACGCAGAGCAGCCGCGAGCGTCCCCGGTCGAGGCTGAGGTCGGCGTATCGGAGGTCGCCCTCGGGGGTGAGCGCGCGCGGCTCGCCGCCGGCGTCGCTGCGGTACAGCCGCTGGTCGGCGAAGTTGGTGAAGTAGAGGGTGTCGCCGTCGACGGCGAAGCAGCTGCCCCCGTACTCGTGCACCCGGGTGCGGGCGTTCCAGCCGGGGCCGAGGGCCTCGCCGACGCTCCCGTCGGCGCGGCGGCGCATCACCACCACCCGCCCCTGCTCGGCGGGGCGCGCCTCCGCCCACCAGACGTCGCCGCCCTCCACCTCGATCTGGCCGATGCCGACGGTGTCGGAGACGATCAGCTCGGAGGTGATCGGCGACGGCCAGGAGCCGTAGGGTGCGGTGCGGAGCTCGGTCATCGGCGCCCGAGCCTACCACCAGCCCCAACGGGGACGGTCAGACCGCGCTGATCACCCGGAACGCCTCGGCGAGGCGGCCGTCGGGCAGCCCGCCCTGGCGGGCGATGGCCGTGCCCCACTGGCGCATCGCGTCGGAGAGGTCCTCCCAGCCGCCCACCTGGCTGCGGTGGCACTGCAGCGCCTGCACCTTGCGGTCGAACTGCTCGGTCATGTCGACCCAGGTGTCCGGGGTGGGGAAGGCCATCATCCAGACCTCCTCGACGGTGTGGGGCTCGAGCCCCTCCTCGAGCAGCTCGGGGTGGGCGAAGGGGTTGCGCGAGTCCGGGTAGACGGCCGCGATCGCCGCCACCCCGGCGGCGAGGTGGTCGGGATGGCTGGCGAAGATGCGCTGCCAGTTCCGCTCCGGCGAGGGGGCGACCACCCGCTGGGGGCGCACTCGCCGGATCACCCGGGCGATGTCGCGGCGCACCTCGAGGGTGCTCTCCAGCCGGCCGTCGGGGTGGCCGAGGAAGGTGAGGTCGGTCACCCCGACGCACCGCGCCGCCGCGGTCTGCTCCTCGCGCCGCAGCCGGGCCATGTCGGCGCGGGTGACGTCGCGGTCGGAGCCGCCGGCGTCGCCGTCGGTGACGATGCAGTAGGCGACGTCGATCCCCTCGGCGGTCCAGGTGGCCACCGACCCGGCGGCGCCGAAGTCGATGTCGTCCGGATGCGCCGCGACGACGAGGATCCGCTCGACCGGGGACGGGGGACGCTGGGCCACTCTGGGCTATTTGACCACGTAGGAGCCGAACATCTGCGTCGGATGCACCGCGCAGTGGAAGTGGTAGGTGCCCGCGGGCTCTGCCGGCACCGCGTAGTCGACGGTCTTGGGACCGGGGACGATGTCGCTCTTGAAGAGCTCCCTCGCGTTCCTGTCGACGTCCGGGTCGGCGCTGAGGATCCACAGGTTGTGGGGCAGCGGGTCCATGTTCTCGAAGTGGACGGTCACCGGCTGCCCCGCCGGCGCCGCCAGGCAGTTGGTGTTGAACATCGTGTTCTGGGCGATCAGCGTCAGGGTGGTCCCCGACGGCGTGCAGGAGGCGTTCACGGGCATCGACATCCCGCCGCTGCTCGACGTCGACGAGTTGGTTCCCGCCACGGGAGGCGCGGCGGTGCCGCCGCAGCCGGCGAGGAGCGCGACCGCCCCGGATCCGGCGACCAACGCACACCGTGTCATCACCGTGTCCTCCAGGCCCGGCCGGCGATGCCCCACCGGCACGCGCCCGAAGGGTACGCCGCCGGTCCGGGGGACCGCTGACCGGTCAGTGGCCCCCCGCGGGCACCGCCTGGGCGGGCTCGGCGGCGGCGCGGACGGCGGCGCCGCCCTCGTCGCACACGGTCCGGTAGTCGCAGCGGCGGCAGCGCCAGGGCGAGGGGTTGGGCGGGAAGCCGTGCTCGTTCCAGGCACGGGAGAGGTCGATGGCGCTGAGCGAGATGTGGGCGTGGGCCTTGCGCAGCGCCGGGCCGTCGAGCACCACCCGGGTCACCTCGGCGGTCTGCAGGTGGTGGAGCTCGACCGCCACCCGGTCGGCGTGGTCGCGCTGGGAGATGGCGACCCCGTAGGCGCGCACCTGGAGGTCGCGGCCGGCGCTGTCAGCGCTGCGCGGCGGACCGGTCTTGTAGTCGACGACGGTGGGGATGCCGTCGGGGCGCTCGTCGAGACGGTCGAAGCGGCCTCGCACCTCCCCGGCGTCGACGGCGAGGGCGAAGGGCCGCTCCACCGCCGAGGGCCGGGCCTCGGTCCACGCCGGGGTCTCGCCGTAGCGGCGCAGCGACTCCTCGCCGTAGCCGCGGAGCGAGCGGTGGGCGCCCTTGGGGCCGTGCGCCGCGTCCCACCCCTGGTGCCACAGCGCCACCAGCCGGCCGGCGTCGACCTCCTCGCCGGCCAGCCGCATCCGCGCCGCCTGCTCGAGCACGGAGTGGACCAGCACCCCGTACCAGGTCTGCACCGAGCCTCGCGAGGGCATGCGGTAGCGGCGGCGGTACTCGTAGCGGCGCGGGCACTCGCGGAAGTCGCGCAGGTCGGCCACCGAGACCTCCACGCCCACCGGCACGGTGCTGCCCCGCGGCCGGGTGCGGGCCGCGAGCGCGGCGGGGACGTGGGGAAGCTCGACCCGCCGGGCCATCGCCTGGCCGGCCAGCGGTGCCAGGAAGCGGGTGGGCGCCTCGTCGCCGTACGACCGTGGGTAGCGGTGGGCGCGAGTGAGCAGCAGGCGATCGCGCGCCCGGGTGGCGGCGACATAGAACAGCCGCCGCTCCTCGTCGACCAAGCCGTCGCCGGGCGGCGGCGGCTCCGGGACCAGCTCGTCGGGCAGGGTCAGCGGCGCCGGGAAGCCGCCCCGCCCCGGCCAGCGCGGCTCGACGCAGCCGGCGACCACCACCACCGGCCACTCCAGCCCCTTGGCGCTGTGGGCGGTGAGCAGCACCACGCCGTCCTCGATGGCGTCGATGGCGGCCATCTCGTCGGCGGCGCCGGAGTCGCGCAGCACCTCGAGGTAGCGCAGCGCGGCGCGGAGCCGCAGGTCCTCGCTCCAGTCGGCGAAGCCGTCGAGCAGCTCCGCGAACTTGTTCAGGTTGGCGCCGGCCTGGACCCGCTCGAGGTCGCGGCCGAGCTCGGGGATCCCCAGGAAGCCGCACCGCTCCAGGGCGTCGAAGCAGAGCTCGCGGACGTCCGCGGTGAGCGCCTGGGCGTGGAGCGCGCAGAGCTCCTCGGTGGCCCGCCGCGCCGCCGCCGTGTCGGCCTCGTCGAGCCCGTCCGCGGCGCCGTCGAGGAGCAGCTCGCAGAGCGGGGTCTCGCTGCTGTCGCAGGCGCGCACCAGCGCCACCCGTCCCCGATTGCTGACACACCAGGCAGGAAGCTGGAGGCAGCGGAGCAGCGCCTGGGAGTCGGCGGGGTCGTCGATGGCGCGGAGCAGCCCCAGCAGCGCCTTGATCTCCGGCTGGCGGAAGTAGCCGCGACCGCCGTGCACCTGGTACGGCACCCCGGTCTCCTGCAGCGCGGTCATGGCGGCGCGCATGTCGTCGTGGCGGCGGAAGAGCCAGGCGATGTCGGCGCCGCGGGTGCCCTCCTCGATCTGCCGGCGGCACTCGGCGGCCACCGCCAGGGTCTCGCTGCGCTCGTCGGGCGCATCCCACAGCTCGACCGGGTCGCCGTCGCCGCGGTTGGCCACGAGGTCCTTGTGGATGCGCGACTCCGGCGCGGCGGCGCCGATCAGCAGCGAGCAGGCGGCGACGATCTGCCGGGTGCTGCGGTAGTTGCGCCGCAGGGTGACGGTGCGGTGGCCGGGGCGGAGCCGGCGGAAGCGGTCGAGGTTGGCCAGGCTGGCGCCGCGGAACTTGTAGATGGCCTGGTCGTCGTCGGCGACGACGAGCACGTTGCCGTGGCGCGCCACCAGCGTCTCCACCAGCCGCGCCTGCGCGTAGTTGGTGTCCTGGTACTCGTCGACCATGACGAAGCGCACCGCGTCGCAGACCGCCCGGCGGGCGGCCGGGTCCTCGCGCAGCAGCCGCTCGGCGATGAGGATGCAGTCGTCGTGGTCGAGCACCGCGAGCCGGCGGTAGCGCTCCTCCAGCCGCTTGTACAGCTCGGCGCACTCGGCGTGGCGGTCGAGCAGCGCCTGCTCGACCTCGTCGGTGGAGACCAGCTGGCGCCGGCAGGCCCAGGCGGCGTACTCGTCCGGGGTGATCAGCTCCTGCTTGGCGGTCTCGATGAGGTGGAGCAGCGGGCCGACCAGGTCGTGGGGGCGCAGCGGGTTCCACAGGGTGCGCGGCCGCATCTCGGCGAGCACCGCCTCCAGGTGCAGCCAGCGCTCGGCGGCGTCGGCGATGTGGAAGGTCGCCGGCACCCCGCAGCGCCATCCCCACTGGCGCAGCACCCGGCGGCCGAAGGCGTGGAAGTTGGTCAGCGGGACCTCGTCGCCGAACGGCCCGTGGAGCGCCTCGGCGCGCTGGCGCATCTCCGCCGCGGCCTTGACCGTGTAGGTGAGCACCAGCTGCCCGGAGGCGCCGGCCTCGGTGCCGCAGAGCTCGAGGAAGCGCTCGACGATCACCCGGGTCTTCCCCGACCCCGGCCCGGCGAGCACCAGGCAGGCGCCCTCGCGGTGGTCGACGGCGGCCTGCTGGTCGGGGTCGAGGGGGACCGAGGGCACCTCTCTACCCGGCGGTCACTGTTGCGTGAAGGGGAGGGGGGAGAGCACGGTGGGGCGGAAGCCGCGGCCGAGCACCTCGCCGGCCGGGGGCGGCAGCGGGGCGCGGCGCACGCACCAGGCGGGGTCGCGGTCGTCGCGGAGCGCCACCAGCTCGGGGTGGCTGAGCTGGCCGCCGGCGAGACGGCCGCTGTGGCGGACGGTGGCCACCAGCTCGGGCTGCAGCCAGGAGACCCGTCCCGGGGGCACCACCGCGCAGCGGCAGGGCGGGGCGACCGAGGCGAGCTCGCCGAGCTGCTCGCGCAGCCAGCCCTCCACCGAGGCGGGGAGGTGGACGGCGACGCTGCCGGCGTCGGCGAGGCGGCCGCGGTACTGCTCGCCGAGGACCAGGGCGCTCACCTCGCCGCCCGGCCGGCGCACCACCCCCGTGACCACGGTGTCGGCGCGATCCTCCAGGGCGATGCGGAGCCGCTGCGGCGAGGCCACCCCGGCGGAGTAGCTGGCCCCGGCCTGCCGGGCGAGGATGGCGGGGAGGCGCTGGCTCGTGGCCGCCTCGGCGAGGGCGCAGCCGTCCCCCGACACCCACTCCGGGACCTGGACGTGGGGCTGCCCGGTCACCGCCCGCTCCAGCGCCTGCAGCCGCTCCTCGAAGGGGCGCTGCTGCAGCGAGGCGCCGTCGAGGTGGAGCAGGTCGGTGGCGATGAACACCGCCGCCACCCCGGGCTCGCCGGCCCGGCGCCGGGAGAGTGCCTCGAGGTCGGGGCGGCCGCGGGGGTCGAGCACGGTGAGCACCCCGTCGACGACCGCGGCGTGCCCGCCGAGGGCGGCGGCGACCTCGGCGATCACCTCGGGAAAGCGGTCGCCGACCTCGCGGCGGCGCTCGTCACGCAGCCGTACCTCCCCCCCCGCGCCGGCGGCCAGGAGCACGCGGGTGCCGTCCCAGTCGACCGAGAAGCGCCAGCCCTCGGCGTCGAAGGGGCCGCTGCAGGGCACCGCCACCTCGAGGGCCACGTCGGCGGGGAGCGCCGGAAGCGGCGGGAGGCTCAGCGGCAGGGATGCGGCCGCGGGCCGGGGGTGAGGGAGCGAGCGCCTCACGAGGCCTTGCGGCGGCGGGCCGGAGCCTCTGCCTCGGCCTCTGCCTTGGCGGCCCCCCGGCGGCGTCCCTTCGCCGGGGCGGTGGCGGCGTCCGCGGCCGGCTCCGCCTCCTCGGCGGGCGGAGCCTCGTCGCGGGTGCGGCGGGAGGCCTCCACCGACGCCTTGAGCGCCGCCATGAGGTCGAGCGCGCGCGCCGGCTCGGCGGGCGCCGCAGCCTCCGCCGGCTGCTCGCCCATCTTCTCCTCGACGATCTGGAGCAGCGCCTCGCGGTAGCGGTCGGTGTGGCGGGCGGGGTCGAACGTGGCGGTGAGGTTGTCGATGAGCATCTTCGCCATGTCGAGCTCGCGGTCGTCGACCGTGACGTCCTCGCCGGGGAGCTTGAGCTCGTGGAGGTCGCGGATCTCGTCGGGCCAGTGCAGGGTGTTGAGCACCAGGCCCTCCTCGTGGAGCGCCAGCCGGCAGAGGTGCTCGCGATCGCGCAGCGCGATCCGGCCGATGGCAACCCGCCCGGTGCTCTCCAGCGCCTTGCGGAGCAGCGCGTAGGGCTTGGCGCCCACCGCCTCGGGCTCCAGGTAGTAGGCGCCCTTGATGTAGACGCCGGGGTCGATCTCGGAGTCGTCGACGAACTCGAGGATCTCGACCGCCTTCGTGGTGGACAGCGGGACCCGCTCGAGGTCGGCGTCCTCGATGCGCACGAACTCGTCCTTGGCCACCTCGTAGCCGCGGGCGGTCTCGGTCCAGCCGATCTCGCGGTCCTCGTGGGGGCACCACCGCTTCTGCTTGATGGGGCGCCCGCAGGAGGGGCAGAGCATGCGGAAGGAGACGCTCTTCGAGTCGGTGGCCAGGTACATCCGCACCGGGATGGCCACCATCCCGAAGCTGATCGCGCCGCGCCACATCGACCTGGGCATACCGGTGAGGATACTCCAGGGGTGCGTCTCCCGCACCTGCCGCCCGCGGCACTTCGTGCCGCGGGCGGCAGGAACGTCGGCGGGGCTTTCCGGGCCGGTTCTTACCGGGGGGAGGCTCCGCCTCCCCCCGTCTGCCGCAAGACATCGTGCGCTGGCGCGCCCGATGCCGGCGGCGCCCCCCTCCACGCCGGCACTCGCCGGCGACGCGCGCTTCGCGCACTCATCGTGAAGGGTCGACGGGCCGAGGTACCACGAGCAACGCTGCGCGTTGCTCACAATGGACCCGCCGAGCGGCTTCACCGGTGGGTGCTTGAGGCCCCGCATGGGCATCACGGCCTTTCCGGCGGCGCCGACCCGGCCGCCGTCTCCGCGGATCGTGCGGTCTCCCAAGAGGAACGCTGCGCGTTCCTCGATGTGGTACCTCGGCCGGTGGCTGCGCAAATTGCGATCGCGAAGCGAGCGCCGCCGGCGAGTGCCGGCGAGGGGGGGCAGGAGCCGGCATCGGGCGCGCCAGCGCACGATGTCTTGCGACCAGACGGGGGGGACGCAGTCCCCCCCGAGTCAAAACCGGCGGCAGAGCGGGCGTGGTCCGCTCAACGGGTGCATAGATCGGCCGAGCATCCCCCCCGGCGCGGAGATCGGCCGAGCATCCCGACCGGGGCGGAGATCGGCCGAGCATCCCCGGGACGGAGATCGGCCGAGCATCCCGACCGGGGCGGAGATCGGCCGAGC
>JAQBPI010000001.1 GCA_028287605.1 Chloroflexota bacterium | reverse complement strand
CAAGGAGGTGTGAGCGCACACCTCGACTCCTCAGTACCCCTCCCTCTCCAGGGCGGCGGGACCCCTCCCCGCCGCCCGTCCCTTTCCCGGAGGTGACGCATGGCAACGCATCCGCACGAGCCGCCGGTCGCGGCCGTCGAGCCGCCGCCCGAGGCCGACGACGGCGCGCAGCGCGGCGAGGACTGGGAGGGCCGCTACACGCGGCTCGCCGCCGACCTGCAGAACGTGAGGCGGCGTGCGGAGCGGGAGCGCGCCGAGCTGATGCGCTTCGGCGGCGAGCCGCTGAGCCGCAGCCTGCTCCCCGTCCTCGACAACCTGCGGCGTGCCCTGGAGGCGGCGTCCGAGGAGGACCCGCTCACCGAGGGGCTGCGGCAGGTGATCCGCCAGTTCGAGGAGGTCCTCGCCGCCCACGGGGTGCGCGCCGTCGACGCGGTCGGGCAGCGCTTCGACCCCGCCCACCACGAGGCCGTCCTGACCGAGCCGAACGAGGAGCTCGAGGACGACACCGTCACCGGCGAGCTGCGCCGCGGCTACCGGCTCCACGACCGGGTGCTGCGCCCCGCCCAGGTGCGGGTGAGCCGCCGGCCCTCCTGAACGGGGGCCAGGCGGCTCAGCGCCCGACGACGGTGATGCGCACCGCGGGGCGCGGCTCGCTGCGGGGCCGCTGCTCCGCCGCCTCCAGCCGGTCGACCAGCCGCAGCACGATCTCGATGGCCTCGTAGGAGAGCCCGAGGTCGCGCCGCAACCGCCGGATCCGGCGCACCCGGCGCAGGTCGGCCTCGCTGGGCCCGCCCTCGCCGAGCAGGAGCAGCCCGGCGGCCGCGTAGGTCTGCAGCTCGCGGCGTGGCACTGCGCGCGGCCGCCGTCCGTCACCGGCCGGCATGGCTTCCCTCCCGGCTCTCCCGCAACGCCTCGGCGAGAACCCGCGCCTCCGGTGGCACCGGCACCGGCAGTCTCACGTCGACCTCGGCGATGAGATCGCCACTGCCGCCGCCCTTCAGGTGCGGCATCCCCAGGCCCCTCAGCCGCAGCTTCGCACCGTTCTGGGTGCCCGGGGGGATGCGCAGCTTGACCCGCGTGCCCTTCAGCGTGGGCACCTCGACCTCGCCGCCCAGCAGGGCGACGTCCAGCGGCACCTCGACGCGGGTGTGGAGGGTGTCGCCCTCGCGCCGGAAGACGGGGTGGGGGAGCACGTGCACCCGCACGAAGATGTCACCCGCCTCGCCGCCGTGCGCGCCCGGGCCACCCTGACCGGCGGCGCGCACACGGGCGCCGTCGGTGATGCCCGCGGGGATGCGGATCTGCACCCGGCGGGTGCCGGTCTCGCCGGCGATCTCCAGGGTGCGGGTGGTACCGCTGTAGGCCTCCTCGAGGGAGATGTCGATCTCCGCCTCGAGGTCGGACCCGCGCCGCGGCCGGGGCGTGCGGGTGGTTCCCCGTCCGCCTCCGGGCGCGCCCGCACCCGCGGTCCCGCGTCCGCGGAACATGCCGTTGAAGAAGTCGGAGAACGGCTCGCTGTCGCCGAAGAGGTCCTCGAGGTCCTCCTGCGACATCGAGCGGTACTCGAACTGCGGCTCGCCCTGGCCGCGGCCCGGCTGTCCGGAGCCCCGCGGTCCGAAGGGGCTGGAACCGGGCTGCGCTCCCGGGCGTCCGGCCTTCTCCCAGGCGTCGATCTCCTCCCAGCGCTCGCCGTAGGTGTCGTACTTCGTCCGCTTCTCCGGGTCGCTGAGGACCTCGTTGGCCTCGTTGATCTCCTTGAAGCGCGCCTCCGCAGCCGAGTCCCCGGGATTGACGTCGGGGTGGTGCTTGCGGGCGAGCTTTCGGTAGGCGGCCTTGATCTCCTTCGGGGTCGCGGTCTTCGAGACCCCCAGGGTGGAGTAGTAGTCCTTGTACGTCGTCGCCATGTGATCTCTCCGGTGTCGGAGTACCCCCGGGACCGGCGCGCGAAACTCTTCGGCACCTGGTTTCGTGGCCGGTCACGGCGGGTAGATGCCGCACAGGGCAGGAGGTGACAGACATGTGGCTCGACCGGTTCACTGAGCGATCGCAGGAGGCCCTTCAGGCGGCCCAGCAGGCGGTGCAGACCCTGCAGCACGCCACGGTCGAGCCGGAGCAGGACCTCACCGAGCGCGCCCGCACCGGCAAGCTCGACCCGGTCATCGGCCGCGACCAGGAGATCCGGCGGGTGATGCAGGTGCTCTCCCGGCGCACCAAGAACACCCCGGTGCTCATCGGCGAGCCCGGCGTCGGCAAGACCGCCATCGGAGAGGGACTCGCCGAGCGCATCGTCAACGGCGACGTCCCCGAGGGGCTCAAGGACAAGCGGGTCATCGCCCTCGACCTCGGCGCGATGGTGGCCGGCACGAAGTACCGCGGCGCGTCCGGCCGCTCAAGCGGGTGCTGCAGCGGCGCCATCCAGGACCCGGTGGCGGTGGGCATCCTCGAGGGACGCTTCCGCGAGGGCGACACCATCGTGGTCGACGTCGAGAACGGCGAACTGGTGCTCCGGCGTCGCGCCGGTGAGCGCGCCCCGCAGGAGGAGGAGGTCATCGACGACGAGGTGGTCGAGGCTTAGGAACAGGCACAGGCACAGGGCACACGCATTTCGGTTCTTCTGGAGGTGACACCATGGCCGTGATCCGCTGGAATCCCGGATCGGAGCTGATGAACCTGCACTCGGAGATGGACCGGCTCTTCACCGAGCTGGCCGAGGGCCTCACCCCGGCGCGCATGGGGCGTGGCGGCAGCGGTGGCGCCGAGATGCAGGCGTTTCTGCCCATCGACATCGAGCGCACCGACGACGCGCTCGTCATCCGCGCCTCGGTCCCCGGCTTCAAGCCGGAGGAGGTGAACGTCACCGTCGACCAGGGCGTGCTCACCATCGATGCGCGGCACGAGGAGCAGCGCGACAGGAAGGACCGCAACTTCCTGCGCCAGGAGCGCTTCGTCGGCCGGCTGTACCGGCAGATCCTGCTCGGCAGCGAGGTGAACAGCGAGGAGGCGCGGGCCACCTTCGACAACGGCGTGCTCACCGTGATCGTGCCGCTGGCACAGCGTCCGCAGCCGCGCCGGATCGAGGTGCAGCCGGGTGAGGACACGTCGGCGATGGGCCTGGAGGAGACCCCGGTCGAGAGCGGGAGCACGGCGTCCGCCCCGGGCGGCAACGGCAGCGGCGCCGCGACGGAGGCGCAGGGACTCGAGGAGACCCCGGTCGCTGCGGGTCAGCAGCAGCAGGGCTGACGCGGTCAGAAGGCAGGAGACCAGACATGGCGCAGCTCGATACTCAGCAGAGCGGGGTGACGGTCCGTCCATCCCAGGGGACCTGGATCGAGGTCGACATCGACGTTCAGGCGGTTCGGGCCTGAGCTGACGAAGACGGGGTGAGCGCTGTGGCCATCCATCCTCCCTACCGGCTGCGCCGCTTCGACAGCGGTGAGGTGCGCTGTGCGGGCACGCTGCAGGACTGCACCGCGTGCTTCCACGAGGTGCTCGACCGCGCCTGGCACGCACCGGTGTACCGGGCCAGGGTGGCCGCCGGGACCGAGGCCGCGGCGCTCATCCCCGAACGATGGGACGCGCACCGGGGGATGTGGGTCGTCGACCACTCCCTCGATGCGCTCCGTGTCCAGCACGGCCTCGTCGCCGTCTAGCCGGGAGGGCGGTGAAATGTCGATCCCGGCGGGCGTCGAGGAGGTCGCGGTGCTCTTCGGAGCCGCGCTGCGTGCCCCGGACGGGCGTTCGCTGGGACGCCTCTGCGAGCTCGGCCTCGACCACTTCGGCCACCTCAGCGCCCTGGTGGGTCGCGGCGGCGCGCGGCACTCCGCGGCGGCCATTCGCGAGGTGTCGCACGACGGTGACGTGATCGTCGTCGACCCCGCCGCGCCGCTCCGTCTGATCGTCTACCGGTGCGTCGGCGGCGACTCCCAGTCGTGGACCACCGACGACATCGAGCTCAGGGTGTGCGGCCTCCGCCTCGAGCGGGTGAGTCATCGCATGACCAGCCTGCTGGTCCGCCGCCGCCACCGGCGCGACCTGCCGTGGGGGATGGTGTTCCCGGACGCCGAGGGCGTGCCCCTGGCCGCGTACTGGGACCGGGAGGCCGACCAGCCCAGAGTCTTCTGAACCGTGGGCGAGTGGCCGCGCGACCCCCAACCGCCCCGTACAACCATTCCACCGGTGGTCGAAACGCGTCTCGACCTCCCTGTGCAGGCTTCGCCCCCGTCAAACGCTCCAACAGAGGGGAATTCCGACGTCCCCCGCTCTACGATAGGACCATGACGACTGACGACCCCGCAGCCGCCGCGCTGCACCGCCTCGAGCAGGCGATGGACACGGCGAACGACCTCATCGGCGGGCTGATCCGCAGGCTCGACGACTCCGGGCGTCCGCGGCTCCGCGTGGTGAGCGGCCGCCGGGAGGCGACCGTCGCGGTCTCCGACGAGACGGCGCCGCCACGGCTGCGCATCGTGGACGACCCGTCCGAGCACTGACCGGCCAGGGCTGAGTTCCGGCCGGCTCCGGCGGATACCTCCTGCTCGCGGCCGCCTCAGGGCTCCTCCGAGGCGCGGATCGCCTCGACCGCGGCGGTGGCGGCGATGCTCGCCGCCTCGTCGGCGATGGCGGCGAAGCGGTCGGCCTCGTCGAGGGTGCCGGCGGCCAGCGCCAGGTCGGCGGCGATCTCGGCGTCGGCGGCGGCTCCGGCCGCGGCCCAC
>JAQBPI010000189.1 GCA_028287605.1 Chloroflexota bacterium | reverse complement strand
GACCTTGGTCCCCACCGAGGCCGTCTACATCAAAAAGCATCTACCGAACACGTGCTGCCCGCAGCTATATCTGTCGCGTATCGCCTATCTCCAGATAGAACACGGGAAGCCGCCGTACCGGCTCCCGGGCGATGCGAGGTCGGACAGATGGCGGAGCGCACGCGAGTGATGGTCGCCGCGCCTTTCCCCGCGGACGGAGCAGTGGCGCCCCCTCGTCAGGCGGAACGGGTCGTCACGGAGGAGCGAGGTATACGCACGGACGAGCGAGAGCAGACGGATGAGATTCATCTTCAGATAAATCAATGAGCCCGCGAGGAGAACAGATGATCGACCGACGTCCACGTCGGTGGTATGTGAGGTGCGGCACCGCCGGTTCCGCCATCCTCTTGCTCGCCGGCGCCGCCGGCGTGAGCAGTTCGACGGCACCGGTGGTGCGGGCCGACAGCACAGGCTCGCCGGACCAGGTCGGACAGTGGACCCAGCCGTTCGAAGAGGGTGGCGCAACCCCCCGGTGCACCAAGGGCACCGACGGGCGCATCTTCTGCAAGCCCGACGGCGCATACCAGGGCGTCCTGAAGGACGGCCGCGTCCTCTACTGGAACGCCATCGAGAGCAGCGAGAACGTCCAGGTGGCCGCAGGCTCCGAGCTCTCCCCCGAGACCCGGAATGCGAGCAGCCGCGTTCTCGACCTGCGCAGCGGGACCCCGTCCTGGTACACGCCGCCCCACGTGGACGGCGGCGGACGGAATCCCAGCATCCAGTCCGGCGACTCGTGCCAGGGGACGAACCCCGCCGACGCGCCGGGAATCGCCGGCGTGCCGGGGAGGCCGGGTGACGGCTTCATCGGCAGCACCCTGGGCCAGGGCGGCTCCGCCACCGGCATCAGCCAGAACCCGAGCTGCCCGCCGGACCGGCCGGCGAACCAGAACAACGCCGGCGACATGTTCTGCTCCGACATGGCGAACATGGCCAACGGCAACATCATCAGCGTCGGCGGTACCGACTGGTACAACGAGCCCGGCGACGGAATCGATCGCGACCACGGCTACCCGTACGACGTCGGCGCGGTCGAGCTCGAGGGGCTCCGCAGCGCCCGCTACTTCGACCCCAGCAAGAACGACTGGGTCCAGGCCTCGCCCATGAAGTACGGGCGCTGGTACCCGTCCCTCATCGTCCTCGGTGACGGCAGGATCGTCGTCTCCGGTGGCGTGACCAAGCTCATCAAGAGCACCCAGCTGGGCCAGGTCCGGCGCACCGAGACCTTCGACCCGGCCACCAATGCCTGGACCGAGAACTACGTCGGTCCGGAGTCGGAGAACGAGCTCCCGCTGATGGCTCGTCTCCATCTGACGCCCAGCGGCAAGATCTTCTACGGCGGCAGCGGCCAGATGTGGGGCCCGGCCGGCGAGGCCATCGACGAGGCCGCCATGGCCATGATGCAGCTGTACGACCCCTCGACCAAGAAGTGGTCGATGGTCGGCCCCAACCCGCTGGTGGCCCGGAGCGGCGACTACTCGGTCATCCTGCCGTTCAAGCCCGGCCACTACGACACCATGAACGTCCTCGCCTACGGCGGCACCCTCGGCGTGCCCCCGGGCGGCGAGCTCGCGACCCCGGTGACCCAGCTCTTCAGCGTCAACGGTGACAAGGTGGACGTCCAGCGCGGCCCCGACCTGCACCATGCCCGGTGGTTCAACGCCGGCGTGATGCTGCCCACGGGCAAGGTCCTGGCCCTGCACGGCGGCGACAAGGACGAGGTCATCGATCCCGGGAGCGAGCTGCCGGTCCGCGCGACCGAGCTCTACGATCCCGACACCAAGACGTGGACGGACATGGCCCCCATCGGCCGTGACCGCACCTACCACAACTCGGCGCTCCTGCTGCCCGACGGCCGCGTGCTGTCCGGCGGCCACTCGCCGATCCCGGCCCACTACGGGCATCACGGCGACGTGATCCCGGGGACGACCGCGAACAACCAGAAGGACTCGAGCTTCCAGGTCTGGAGCCCGCCCTACCTGTTCTACGGCGTCTCCCGCCCGCAGATCAAGAACGCCCCGGCCGGTATCACCTGGGGCCAGAACATGAACGTCACCGTCGATGACGCCTCGAACATCGCCAAGGTCGAGCTGTACCGTCTTCCGACCTCGCAGCACGTCCTGTCGAACAACAACCGCGTCATCGAGCTGCCGTTCCAGGCCAACGGCAACACCCTGACCGCGCAGGTGCCGGCCAACCACAACGTGGCCACCCCCGGTGGGTACTACATCTTCGTGACCAAGAAGTCCGCGAAGGGCGAGGTCCCGTCCGTGGCCGCGATCACCATGCTGGGGAACACCTCGGACAACAGCGCGGCGCCGATCCCCATGCAGGACAGCAGCCCCGCCGGCAGCTTCGGCGCATCCCCGCCTGGGGCCAGCGGCCCGCAGCAGGGCGCGACTCAGCTTCCGGGCAACCCCCCGGTGCCGAGCGCGAAGCCCGGCATCCAGTACGTCCAGGAGTTCGTGTCCGTGCCGCAGGCGATCTCCAGCAGGCTGGCCGGCTTCCTCCGCACTGACGGAGAGGGCCCGGTCGCCCTGGTGGCTCTGCTCACGGCCCTGGGCCTCGGCCTCGGCTTCCGCGCGAGGCGGTGGATCACGCGGAGATAGGCGACTGACCGGCGGCCGATGGCCGCCCACCGGTGGATACCCATCCTCTGGGTGCCCTCCCAGAAGGGTGTGTCCGTGGACGCACCGCTGGGGGGGCACCCTTCTTTTTGAGAGACTGTTCCGATGCGCACCCTCCGCTCACCGCGTCCGCCGGCGGCCGTCCTCGCGCTCCTGCTGCTCGCGGGCGCCCTGCTGAGCGCCGCGCTCACCGCGCCCCGGGTGGCTGCGCACGAGCAGGACCCGCACGTGCGCACCGTCCTCGAGTCGGTGATCCCGGCGCTGCCGCCGGGGGTGACGGTCGACGTCCGCAACACGGTGGTCTCCGCCGAGATGCTGGTGGAGAACCACACCCCGACCGAGGTGCAGGTGCTCAGCCCCACGGGGCGGACCTTCCTGCGCATCGGGCCCCAGGGCGTCCTCGGCGACCTCGACACCCCGGACTGGTACCAGTCGAACAACCCCTACGGAACCGCCGACATCCCCACCCGGGCCGCCGCCCCCGACGCGCCTCCGTTCTGGGGGCGCGCCAGCCACGATCCCGCGTGGGGCTGGTTCGAGCACCGCATGCACCCCAAGCCCCTGCTCGACCTGCCCCCGGCGCCCGCCTCGGGCGTGCAGACCATCTCGCGCTGGATCGTCCCGCTGCGCTACGGCACCCAGGACTACCGGGTGCTCGGCCGGGTGGACTACGTGACCTTCAAGGGCGGCTACAAGGCAGCCCTCACCTCCACCCCGACCCCCTTCGACGGGGTGAAGGTCTCGGTGGTCCCGTCGCGGCTGCCCGGGGTCTTCCTCGACAACGCCAGCACCGTCCCGGTGGTGGTGACCGGGCGCTCCGGTGAGCCCTTCCTCCGCATCGGGCCGGCGGGGACGGAGGCCAACCTCCACAGCCCCTCGTGGGTGGACAACCTCAAGGACCACGGCGACACCCCCACCGTCGAGGCCGACGCCGCGGCACCGCCGCAGTGGCAGCTGATCCATCCGGAGCCGCGGATGCTCTGGCTGGAGACGCGCGGCTTCTACACCAAGGAGATCCCCCCCGCCGACGTCGCCTCCCGCACCGAGCCCACGGTGCTGCTGCGGTGGATGGTGCCGCTGACCCGCGGCGCCGCCTCCGCCACGCTCACCGGCACCTCCAGCTACGCGCCCGACGCCCCGGCGACCGCCACGGCGGCGGCCGCCGCGGACGGCTCCTTCCCCTGGGTGGGCCTCCTCCTCTGGA
>JAQBPI010000188.1 GCA_028287605.1 Chloroflexota bacterium | reverse complement strand
GGGCGACGGCGCTCGGCGGGGCGTAGCGAGCCGTATACCCCCGCGGCGAGCTCCGAGCCGAGTCGATCGCGAAGCGATCGCCGGCGTCCCCGCCGAGCGCCGTTGCCCGGCCCACCGCGTCCAGGGTGAGCGACTCGAGGACGGAGCAGCCAGAGCGAGCACCCGTCACAGGGCCGTGGCCGGTCTTTCACGGGAACGGCGGGATGGGCTTCCGAGAATCGGGGGCATGGTCAGCACCCCCCCGCGCGCGCTGGCGGCCGGCCGGCTCTCCGCCATGCTCTCGGATCGGCACCTCCGGGTTCCGCTCGTGTTCTTCATCGTCGCTCAGCTGCTCGACATCCTCACCACGACGGTGGGGTTGGTGCTGGGGCTGGACGAGGCGAACCCGCTCACGGCGCGGGTGATCCACCATCTCGGCGTGGGCGGGCTGCTGCTGCAGAAGGTGCCGGTGGTGCTGGCGCTGATGTGCGGGCTGATGCTGCTGCCGCGGCGGGTCGCCGTGGTGTCCGCCTGGGGGTTCACCCTGCTGATCGGCGTGGTGGTGGTGTCGAACCTCAGCCTGGTGCTGGCCGCCCATCCGCTCTGACGCGGAGGCGAGGCACGGGGCTTGGCTGCCGCCAACTCTGGCCGTATCATGCGCGGCCTGGGGGGTCCCCGGCACCCAGGAAGGATGATGCTCCCGCGTTCCAGCCGACGCCTCCGCGCCCTGCTCGCCGCGGCGATGTGCGCGCCCCTTCTCGCTCTCTCCCTGAGCGCGGGCGACGCCGCCACCGTGCCCTCGCAGGCCCACCCGTGCCCGCAGAACCCGCTGATCGGGGGCCGGCCCTCCGGCGGCGGGGCGGCCAGGGCCCCGGGTCCCGCCGCCGGCGCCGCCTCTCCGGCCCCCGGCTCCGACCCGTGCGCCGACCTTCGTGCGGCGCAGGAGCGTGCCGGCCAGGTCGACGACCTGCTCACCGCCCGGCGCGCCGACCTGGCCTCGGCGCGGGCGCAGCTCGCCGCCCTGCAGGGCAGCGTCGCCCGGCTCCAGGACGAGGTGGCGCGCGACACCGCCCGCCACGAGGAGGTGATGCAGCGCTGGCGCCAGGACCACGACCTGCTCGCCCGCCAGGTCCGGGGGCGCTACGTCGCCGGCGAGCAGGGCTTCATCGCCTACCTGGTGGCCGCCGACAGCTTCGGCAGCCTGCTCGACCGGGCGGTCTCGGTGGGTCGCGTCGTCAGCGCCGAGCGCGGCCTGGTCGCCCGCACCGCCGCCGAGCGGCAGGAGGCCGAGGCGCTCCTCGCCGACGCCACCGCGCGGCGCGACCAGGCCCAGCTCCAGAGCCGCCAGATGGACGCGCTGCGGGTGGTGATCCAGTCCGACGTGGCCCGGCTCGACCGCGCCTCCGCCGACGCCCACGCCGCCGCCACCCTGGAGGCGGCGATCGCGGCGCTGGCCCTGGCCCGGGCGCACGGCACCATCTATCCGGCCGTCGACGGCCCCGTCTTCACCGCCGACAGCGACCTCACCCGGCCATCCGGGCTCACCGCGGCGCGGATCGAGAGGTTCCTCCACGGCACCGCCCTCGCCGGGCTGGGCAGGACCTACGTCGAGACCGAGGCGCGCTCCCACGTCTCCGCCAACTACCTGGTCGCCGACAGCATCCTCGAATCGGCGTGGGGGACCTCACGGATCGCCGTGGACAAGCACAACATCCTCGGCTTCGGGGCGGACGACAGCCATCCCTACGAGGACGCGGTGAGCTTCCCCTCCTTCGCCGCCTGCATCGACACCGTGGCCCGCTACGTGGCCGCCCACTACCTCGACCCCGGGGGCAGCTACTTCCACGGGCCCACGCTGCGGGGCATGAACGTGCTCTGGGCGACCGACCCCGAGTGGGCGCGGAAGGTCGCGACCATCGCCACCAGCATCTCCTAGAGGCTCTCTGCGCTGACGCGCCGAAGGGGAGGGGGCCTCCCCCAGGCCATCAGCTCCTGCGTCGCTGACAGCCTTCCCCCTGGAGCCCCGCGCCCGGGGGAGGGCGGCCTCGGATCATCAGCGATCCGGCCGCCGCTCCCCCGGCACCCGCGTCAGGTGCGCGCCGCGGTCTCCACGGCGCCGCTCTCGGACCGGTTTCCCGACGTGGAGTCACCGGAGCCGGGCTCGTAGGCGCGGCCGACGAGGTCGATCCGGCCCAGCGAGCGGGCGAAGTCGAGGCAGGCCGCGCGGGTGAAGCGCAGGTGCCGTCCCGGGGTGTGCCAGGCGACGATCTGACCCTGGCCGACGGCGCGGCGGAGGGTCGACCTGGAGACACCGCACAAGACGGCCGCCTCCCCGGTGGTGAGGATGTCCTCGGGCTTCTCGATCATCAGCCTCCCGTTCCCTTACATCGGTGGACGCGGTCCTCAGAGCCGCCGGCGGCGCGTCCGGCAGGGGAGCAGGGGGTCGGAAGCAAGAACCGCCCGCCCGGCCCTCATGAGGTGCGTGTATACAACCTCAAAGGGGTGCCCGTGTGGTTTTTCGGGCACCTGATTGTTGACTGGAGCTCTCGGCTGGCCCGCATATACTCAGCCCGGGCCTGGCGGGACTTGGGCGGCCCGACAGGCAGCGGAGGAGGCTCGTGGTGGTGGGATCCGTCCGGCAGGTGGTCCGGCGCCTCGTGGAGAGCGTCGGCACGGTCATCGTCGGCAAGGACGCCGAGGTCGAGCAGTGCGTGATCGCGCTCCTCTGCCGTGGCCACGTCCTGATCGAGGATGTCCCCGGGGTGGGCAAGACGATGCTCGCCAAGGCCCTCGCCCGCTCCCTCGGCTGCCTCTTCGAGCGCGTCCAGTTCACCCCCGACCTGCTCCCCGGCGACATCACCGGGGTGAACGTCTTCAACCCCAAGACCACCACCTTCGAGTTCCGCCGCGGCCCGGTCTTCGCCCAGGTCCTGCTCGCCGACGAGATCAACCGTGCCACCCCCAAGACCCAGTCGAGCCTGCTGGAGGCGATGGAGGAGGGGCAGGTCACCGTCGACGGCGTCTCCCACCGCCTCCCCGAGCCCTTCATCGTGCTCGCCACCCAGAACCCGATCGAGCTGGGCGGAACCTTCCCCCTCCCCGAGGCCCAGGTCGACCGCTTCCTCGTCAAGGTGAGCATCGGCTACCTCTCCCTCGAGGAGGAGGTGGGGATGCTCGACCGCTTCCAGCTGGCCTCGCCGCTGGAGGCGCTCACCCCGGTGGCGAGCACCGAGGAGATCCTCGCCTGCCAGTCGGCGATCAGCACCGTCCACTGCGACGCCCGGCTCAAGGAGT
>JAQBPI010000164.1 GCA_028287605.1 Chloroflexota bacterium | reverse complement strand
AGAACAGCCGGCATCCCGACCGGCGGCAGAAAGCCGGGCATCCCGACCGGCGGCAGAGCGGCCCTCCGCGAATCCCCACCGGCGGCAGGACAGCCGGGCATCCCCACCGGCGGCAGAACGGCCGAGCATCCCGACCGGCGGCAGAACGGCCGAGCATCCCCACCGGCGGCAGAACGGCCGAGCATCCCCACCGGCGGCAGAACCGCCGCGAATCTCGACCGGCGACAGAGCGGCCGAGCTACCGGTCCCGGGCCGGAGGCTCGTGGCAGGGGCGCTCGCCGGCGAGCAGGCGCAGGGCGTGGGGGAGGGCCTCCCAGACCGCGTCGAGGCACTCGGCCACCGCCTTGGGGCTGCCGGGGAGGCAGAGCAGCAGGCAGCCGCCGCGGACGCCGACCACCTGCCGGGAGAGCATCGCGTGCGGCGTCGACTCGAGCCCCCGCAGCCGCATCGCCTCCGCCATGCCCGGCACCTCGTAGTCGAGCAGCGGGCCCACGCTCTGGGGGGTGACGTCGCGGGGGCCCACCCCGGTGCCCCCGGTGATCACCAGCAGCCCGGCGCCGGTGGTGGCCTCGACCACCGCGGCGCGGATCGCGTCGGGCTCGTCGGGGACGATGGCGCGGCTCACCAGGGTGGCGGGCAGCGCCTCGAGCCGGCTGCAGATGACGTCGCCGCTGGTGTCGGCGCGCTCCCCGCGCGCGCCGGCGTCGCTCACGGTGAGCACGGCGGCGCGGACCGGGACTGCGGCGGACATCCGCCCGAGCCTACAGGAAGGCTACGCCGCTGGCTCGGCGACCCGGGTGGGGCTGTGCGGGCTCTGCGGCCCGCGGTCGCCGCCGTCGAAGTCGTCGCCGCGGTCGGTGGCCTTGCGGGCGAGCAGCCGCCCCTGGATGTCGTAGAGCCGGTCCATGAGGTGGACGATGGTCACCCGGCTGCGCAGCTCCTGCCGGACCTCGGGGGGCAGGATCGCGGTGAGCTGGATGAGCCGCGCCTCGTAGGACGGTGGAACGCGCTTGCGCTCGGTGAGGTGCAGCTCCTCCAGGTCGGCGATCAGGCCGTCGATGAGGCGGATGGGCTCGGCCATCCGCCGACGCTCGGCATCGCTCCTCCAGCGGTGCCGTATTCCCGCCAGGATCTGCTCGTTCGTCTCTCGCAGCGCGCTCATTCCCGCTCTTCCATACGTCACGGGTCACGTAAAGGTTGCGTCCCTTCCCTCGGCCCCCTCGAATCCGCCCTTTCCGAGAGGTCCGGACCGTGTACTAGCAGTACGCTAGCGGTGCGACGACCGGACGGGTATACCCCTTCCGGGGGAGACACGGATTTCGGGAGTGTGGGATGCGGCCCCAGGGGGACCGTCAGCGCACGCCGGTGGAGGGGCCGCAGGGCGTCTCGGGGTGGGTGGAACCGCCGCCTCCGGCGGGCTCCGCCGGCGGCCTGGGTGCCGCCGTCGTCGGGGTGCTCCGTGCCGCTCGCTCGGTCAACGCGGCCATCGCCGCGCCCCCCGAGCGGCGCAGCGTCCACGCCTTCCGGCAGCGCCCGCTGGTGTACGGGGCGATGGCCACGTACGCGGTCGCGTCGATCGGGCTCATGGCCACCCGCCAGGTCGGGCTCACCTCGGAGCACGCCCTGATCCTGGCGCTGGTGGGCTTCGCGGTGATCGGCCGGGCCCGCCCCTTCGTCTGGGACTGGCTGCCCTTCCTCTTCGTCGCGGTGATGTTCGAGGACCTCACCGGGGTGGGCGCGAAGATCGCCGGCAGCGTCCACGTGCTCGCCCCCATCGTCCTCGAGAAGAGCCTGTTCGGCGGCGTGATCTGGACCTGGTGGCTGCAGGAGCACATCGGCGTCGGCGAGTTCGGGCGGGGGCTCGGGGTCGTCCTCGCCGGCGAGTACCTCTTCCACTTCGCCGCGCCGCTGGTGGCGGCCCTGTGGCTCTGGGTCTGGCACCGCGACCACTTCGGCACCTTCGTGGGCGCCTACGTCATGGTCATGGCCGCCGGGTTCCTCGTCTACCTCCTCTACCCGGAGATGCCGCCCTGGCTGGCGGCGCAGCATGGCCACCTTCCCCCGGTGCACCGGATCGTCGTGGAGACCCTGCAGAAGCTGGGCAGCTTCGGCACCCTGTACGCCAGCGCCGATCCCGAGCCCAACGCCGCCATGCCCTCGCTCCACGTCTCCGTCCCGATGGTCATCGCGTGCGCCGTCGTCGTGGTGCGTGGGGTGCGCCGGCCCTCCTCCTGGCTGTGGATGCTCTACCCGGCGACGATCTCCTTCGGGGTCATCTACCTGGGTGAGCACTACGTCGCCGACGTGGTCGTGGGCATCGCCCTCGGGGTGGCCTGCTACGCTGCCGCGGAGCTGGGCTACCAGACCGGCTGCGGTGGCGGCCGGCGACCGATCACGGTGCCGGTCGGCGCGCCGCACCGGGAGGGGCTGCGGTGAACCTGGCCGGCATCCTCGAGTGGTCCGCGCGGCTGGCGGGCTGCGAGTCGGTGCCCGCCGACTCCCAGGTCTACGTCGAGGCGCCGGGCGACGTCCGCCGGGTGCTCTTCGGCATCGACGTCAGCGTGGGCGAGCTGCTGTACGCGCGTGACGCCGGCTACGACGCGGTGATCGCCCACCACCCCGCCGGCGACCACGCCCGGATGGACTTCGGCAGGGTGGTCCGCCGCCAGGTGGAGCAGATGGCCGCCGAGGGTATCCCCCGCGAGGTCGCCGAGGCCGCGATCGAGGAGCGGCTGGGTCCGTCGCATCGCGCCGCCCACATGAGCAACTACGACGCCGTGGTGGGCACCGCCCGGCTCATCGGGCTGCCCTTCTGCAACGTCCACCTCGCCTGCGACCTCCTCGGCCGCGAGGCCATCGTCGAGATGCTGCGCCGCCACGACGGCGCCGGCAGCCCGGTGGGCGCGGTGCTGGGCTGGTTCCAGGAGTTCCCGGAGATCGAGGCGGCACTGACCCGTCCCGAGCAGTGGGTGGGCGAGCCGCAGTCGCCGCTGGGCCGGTGGACGGTGGCGATGGCGGGCGGCACCAACGGCGGCTACCACGTCTTTCGCGAGTACTGGCGGCACGGCGTCGACACCGTCTTCGCCATGCACTGCGCCGAGCCGGACGTGCAGCGCCTGCGCGCCGAGGCGGAGCCGGGCAAGAGCCTGGTGGTCACCGGCCACATGGCCACCGACAGCATCGGCATCAACCGGGTCATCGCCGGGCTCGAGGAGATGGGCATCGAGGTCACCCGCACCAGCGGCATCGTGGCGCCCTGAGTGCGCGGCCGCCGGCTGCTCGCCGTCCCCCTCCTCGCCGCGCTGCTGCTGGCGGCGTGCTCGTCGACGCCGGTCCGGTCACCGGCGCCGATGACGCCCCAGGCGGTGACCGCGGCGCTGGCGGCGGCGGACGCGCTCTTCTTCGACAACCACTACGAGCAGGCCCAGCGCGGCTACGCGCAGCTGGTCGCCCGCGCACCCGTCGACCCCCTCGCCCACGCCGCCTACGCGCTGTTCCTCAACTACCGCCAGGACTTCACCGCGGCGCTCGCCGAGGCCCGCGCCGGGGTCGCCGCCGGGCCCCGCGACGGGCGCGCCCACGCCGTCCTCTGCCGCGTCCAGGACTGGTCGATGCAC
>JAQBPI010000159.1 GCA_028287605.1 Chloroflexota bacterium | reverse complement strand
GGCGGCCTCGCTCAGCCGTGGCTCTCCGTCGCCGGCGAGGGCGGCCGCCTCGGCGACCTCGTCGGCGCTCTCCCCGGCGACCAGGGCGGCGGTCGCCGCCTCCTGGGCCGCCTGCACCGCGATCTCGACGGGAGTGGTGGGTTGCTCGTCCCGCAGGCCTGGCATGGCACCGCACCTCTGAGGGGTCACGTGATGGGTCACGCAGGTGATTGGTCACGCGACGCGTCACATCATATGATATTGTGCTTGTCAGCTACATCACCCTGGTGTGGTGGACGGAGAGGGGGGCGTGCGCGCCCGGATCCACGGCCCGTACGGCCGCACCCACCGCCAGGCTCAGGAGGTGGATCCGTGACCCTTCTGCTGGTGCTCCTCATCGCCCTGCTCGCCGTCACCCTGCTCGGAGGCGGCGGGTACACCTATCGCCGGCACTACGGTCCCGGACCCGGCGACATGATGGTCGCGGACCGGAGCGGGGGTGGGGCCGGCGCCGTGCTGGCGATCGCCGTCATCGCGCTGCTCCTCCTCTTCCTCCTCTACGGCGGCTACAACTGGTTCGGCTGGTTCGGCGACCACGTGAACATCAACGTCCACTGACCGGCCGACCCGGGCCAGCGCCGCCCGGGGCGCCTCGGAGGGCCGGAAGCCCTCCAGGCCTCCCGGGGCGGCGAGGGCCCGTCGCGCGTTCCCGGCGTCGCGGAGCAGCCGCTCGACGTCGAGGCCGAGGCAGCGGGGGCGGAAGGGCTCGAGGCGGGCGATGCCGCGGTCGAGCAGGCTCAGGGCGCCGCGGAGATTGCCGCGGGACGCGTGGTGGAGGCCGACGCCCACCTGGAGCAGCCCCTGGTAGAGGCGCCGCACCTCGGTCGGCTCGGCACGCCAGGCGTCCTCGAGCACCTCGTGCGCCTCGAACCAGCGCCCCTCGTTGAAGAGGCGCACCCCCTCGACGAGCAGGGGAGGGGCTGGAGCGGGGTCGGCGTCCCGATCCACGCCTAGCCCGCGCCACGCTCCCAGGCGAGGCCGGCGGCGAGCACGGTCTCGTCCTGCGGGGCGATCAGCTGCAGGTTGCCGACGGCGAGCCCCGCCCAGCCGATGAGGTTCACCCAGCGCAGCCAGGCGGAGAAGGGGATGCGCACCTCGAGCTCGTCGCAGTCCTCCGGCGGAAGCTCGGTGGCGACGCAGGGACTCACGTAGAGGTCGACCTCCGGGCGGTACCGGCGCCACTCCTCGAGCGCGGCGTAGGCGGCGGCGACCTCGGCGGGATCGCGCCGCTGGGCGAGCTCCAGCTTCACCCGGATGTTGTCGCCGTACTCGGCGGCGCGGGCGGGGAAGGTGGCGCGGTGCGAGGCGGCGGCCTCGGCGAAGAACAGCGGCCAGGTGTTCGCCACCGGCTCGGGGACGGAGGCGGCCACCACCCGGGCTCCCAGCCGCTCCAGCCCCGTCACCCACTGCTCGGCGGCGTCGCTGCCCTCGGGGACGCGGCCGTCGCCCACCGACGGAGGCCGGGTGAGCATGCCGACGGTGAGCCCGGCCAGCAGCGGCTCCGGCGCCGGCCGGCCGGCGAGCACCGACCACATCAGCGCGACGTCCGCGACGCTGCGCGCCATCGGCCCCACGGTGTCGAGGGTGGGGCAGAGCGGGAAGATGCCGTCCATGGGCAGCGCGCCCCAGCGGGTCTTGAGACCGACGGTGTCGCAGCACGCCGAGGGCAGGCGGATCGAGCAGCCGGTGTCGGTTCCCAGCGCCAGCTCGCACATGCCCGCCGCCAGCGCCGCCGCGTTGCCGCTCGAGGAGCCGCCGGTGGTCCGTCCCGGGTGGACGGGGTTGTGCACGGTGCCGTACCACGGGTTGCGGCCGAGCACCCCCCACGCGTACTCGGTGAGGTTGGCCTTGCCGATCAGCACCGCCCCGGCGTCGAGCAGGCGCTGGGCGGCGGTGGCGGTGCGGGAGGGCACGTGGCCGGCGTGGATCCGCGAGCCGTACGTGGTGCGCACGCCCGCGGTGTCGATGAGGTCCTTGACCAGCAGGGTGCGGCCGGAGAGCCGCCCGAGGCGTGGCTCGGACGGGGGATCCACCCAGGTGATGACGGCGTTCAAGGGGTCGCGGTTCACCCCGGCAACGGTAGCAAGGTCGGAGGCGAGCCCCTGGCCGGTCCCACTCTCCGATGACGGGATGGTTCAGCCCGCGGACGGCGTCAGCCGGAGCGCCTCGGTCTGCAGCGCCTCACCCCCGGAGGCGCACCGGGGCGCGGCCGTAGACGGTGGTGCGCTCCACCGGCTCCCGGCCGATGGCGCGGATCGCCGTCTCCAGCTCCTCGGGCTCCTTGCGCACCCCCCACTCGGCGCCGGCCATCCGCGAGATGGTCTCCTCCATGAGGGTGCCGCCGAGGTCGTTGGCACCACCCATGAGCAGCTGCTGGGAGGCCTCGAGACCGAGCTTCACCCAGGAGACCTGCACGTTGTCGATGAGCCCGCTCAGCAGGATGCGGGCGATGGCGTGCACTCGCCGGCTGTCGGCCACCGAGGCACCCGCCCGGGCCAGCCCGGCGAGATAGATGGGCGCGTTCTGGTGGACGAAGGGAAGGGGGACGAACTCGGTGAAGCCGCCGGTGCGCTCCTGGATGCGTGCCAGCCGGCGGATGTGGCCGACCCAGTGGGGAGGCGCGTCGACATGCCCGTACATCATCGTCGACGACGAGCGGAGCCCCACCGAGTGCGCCGTGCCGACGATCTCCTCCCAGGTGTCGGCGGGGAGCTTGCCCTTGGTGAGCACCCATCGCACCTCGTCGTCGAGGATCTCGGCGGCGGTGCCGGGGATGCTGCCGAGCCCGCGGTGGCGGCACTCCTGCAGGAACTCGCGGAAGGAGATGCCCAGCCTGGTCGAGCCGTTCAGCACCTCCATGGGGCTGAAGGCGTGGATGTGCATCTCCGGCACCCGGGCGCGGATCGCGTCGAGGATGCGGAAGTAGAAGTCGGCGGGGAGTCCGGGATGGATGCCGCCCTGGATGCACACCTCGGTGGCGCCGTAACCCCACGCCTCCTCGGCGCGGTCGGCGATCTCGTCGAGCCGCAGCGTGTAGGAGTCGGGGTCCATCTCGCGCTGCGCGAAGGCGCAGAAGCGGCAGCCCGTGTAGCAGACGTTGGTGAAGTTGATGTTCCGGTTCACCACGTAGGTGACGGCGTCGCCCACCGCCGCGGCGCGCAGCCGGTCGGCGGCGTGGCACAGCTCCTCCAGCGCCTCGCCGTCGGCCTGGAACAGCGCCAGCGCCTGCTCGTCGCTCACCGGCCCGCCGGCGTCTGCGTTGGCCAGCGCGGCGCGGATCTCGGTGTCGAGGCGCGTCGGGGCCGCGATCGAGGCCCGCACCGCCTCCCAGTCGCCG
>JAQBPI010000137.1 GCA_028287605.1 Chloroflexota bacterium | reverse complement strand
TCGGCCACGGCGCCCGCCTCGCGGGCGGCCAGCGCGACCGGTCCCAGCGGCCTGCCGGTGGCGACCGGCGCCACCGGCCTGGTGCCGAAGGTGATGACGACGTCCCTGCTGGCCACGTCGCCCTTGACGTCGCGGGCGGCGCTCCTCGGGATCGTGACCACGTACGGCGAGTTCGCCTGCAGGCTGTGCTTGGGGGTGATGACCAGCTCGTTGCCGTGCCAGGTCGGCGGGTAGTAGGCGATCGCCGGCTGGATCTTCAGCCCCCGCTCCACCGAGCTGCGGTCCATCTCCTGGTTGAAGGAGATCCTGATGACCTTGCCCGGGTCGACCAGGTGCTGCTCGTTGATCGAGGCCACGCCCTGGACCACGGTGACGTGGTCGCTGTGGGGGGCGTAGTAGGCGAGCGCCGCGGCGGCGATCATCGCCCCGCCCAGGCCGGCCGCCCCGTAGGCGAAGAGGCTGCTGCGCGGGCGCAGCAGCCGGCCCAGGCCGCGCGGGCGCAGCTGGGTCTCGGCGGCGCTCATCAGCTGGGCGCGGAGGCGCCGCTGGAACTCGGGGTCGATCCGGGGCTCGGGCCGCGTGGCGCGCAGCCGCCTGCTCAGGTCGAGCAGGTCGAGGTCGCCGCCGGCGAGCTGCTCGAGCTCCGGGTCGGGGGCCTCGTTCCAGCGCCTCAGGTCCATCAGACTCGCTCCGCGTGGGGCACGACGCCGAGGCGCTGGCGCACTCCGATCATGCCGCGGTGGATGAGCAGCTTCACCGCTCCCTCGCTCTTGCCCATGATCTCGCCGATCTGGGCGAGCTTGAGGTCCTCGCCGAGCTTGAGGGTGAGCGCGGTGCGCTGATGGGTGGGCAGCGAGTCGATGGCGGCCCACACCCGGGCGGCCTCGTCCCGCTCGGAGATCGCATCCTCGACCGAACGGTCCGTGGAGGCGACGCCGATCACCGAGTCCAGATCGGACTCGGGTCGTTTGGCGCGGTAGTGGTCGGCTATTGCGTTCACTGAGATCTGGTAGAGCCAGGCGCTGAAGGGGTGGCCGCTGGGTCGGTACCGGCCGATGGCGCGGAGGGCCTTGAAGAACACCTCGGCGGTGATGTCCTCGGCGGCCTCCTGGTTTCGGATCCGGCTGTAGACAAAGCGATAGATCTGCCCGAAGTAGTGGTCGTACAACTCGCCGAAGGCCGCAGGATCTTCTTTGGCGCGCTCGACGAGACCGTCCTCATACGCTCTCGGCAGTGTCATCGGACTGCAGCCGTGCGTATGTGTATGAACAACGGGAGGCGTGGCTCCGGGGTTACGGCGAGCACGTCATCTCGGTGGGCGGGACGGCGCCTCCGGCGGGGGCCGCCGGGGCTGAGCAGGACCGCCGACAGTATATGGGCCGCGCGTCGCCGCGACCCCCACCTGACCGGTCGGACAGCACGACGCCGGAGACCTGTCCCCGCTGTCGTCCCACGCCGTCCGGAGGGCGCCGCCGCCCCTCCGCCGAGCCTGAGGGTGGGCCCCCGGTACAATCGGGACACGTGATCCCCCGCTACACCCCGCCACGTATCGCCGAGATCTTCGGCGAGGAGTCCCGGCTGCGGCGGTGGCTGGAGGTGGAGCTGCTCGCCTGCGAGGGGTGGGAGCATGCGGGTCGCATCCCCGCCGGCACCTCGGCCGCGCTGCGCGCGGCCGCTCGCGTCGACCTCGCCCGGGTCGCCGAGCTGGAGGCCGAGCAGGGCCACGACCTCGCCGCCTTCGTCAGCGCGGTGCAGGAGACCGCCGGCGACGCCGGCCGCTTCCTCCACCTCGGGCTGACCAGCTCGGACGTGGTCGACACCGCCCTGGCAACCCAGCTCCGCGACGCCGCCGCCGTGGTCGACGAGGACGCCGCGGCGCTGGAGGCGGCGCTCGGCGGCCTCGCCGTCGCCCACCGCCTCACCCTGATGCCGGGGCGCACCCACGGCGTCCACGCCGAGCCGCTGAGCCTCGGGGTCAAGCTCGCCAACCACTGGGACGAGGTGCGCCGCGGCCGCCTCCGCCTCCAGGCCGCCGCCGCGGAGGTGGCGGTGGGGAACATCAGCGGCGCCGTGGGCACGCACAACTCGGTGACCCCGGAGGTCGAGGAGCACGTCTGCGGCCGGCTCGGCCTCGGCGTCGCCCCCGCCTGCACCCAGGTGCTGGCCCGCGACCGGCACGCCTCCCTGGTGTCGGCGATGGCCATCCTCGGGGCCGTCCTCGAGCGGCTCGCCACCGCCGTCCGGCTGCTCCAGCAGACCGAGGTCGGCGAGGCCGAGGAGCCGTTCGCCCAGCGCCAGAAGGGCTCGTCGGCGATGCCCCACAAGCGCAACCCGGTGCTGAGCGAGCGCCTCTGCGGGATGGCGCGGCTGCTGCGTGGACACGCCCTCGTCGCCCTCGAGGACGTGGCCCTCTGGCACGAGCGGGACATCTCCCACTCCGCCGCCGAGCGGGTGGTGCTGCCCGACGCCTTCGCGGTGCTCGACTACATGCTCCAGCTCGCCACCCGGGTGGTGCGCGGGCTGCGCGTCGACGCCGGACGGATGCGCGAGAACGTGGACTGGGGCGGCGGGCTGGTCTTCACCCAGCGGCTGATGACCACGCTCATCGACGAGGCCGGCTGGCCGCGCGAGCGCGCCTACCGCACCGTGCAGGCACTGGCGCTGCGCGCCCGCGAGGGCGAGGCTCCCTTCCGCGACCTGGTGCGCGGGTCCGAGGAGGTGCGCGCCGTGCTCGACGGCCCGCGGCTCGACGAGGTCTTCGACGCCACCGCGTACACGCGGTCCATCGACGACACCTACCGGCGGCTCGGGCTGGCGGTCGAGGCGCCGGGCGACACCACCGTGGCCGCCCGGCCCGAGCTCGCCGTCGAGGCCGGCATCGGAGGGGGAAGATTGTGAGTCGAGGCGACGTGCTCTCCACCGCGACCGGCGCGGGGCTGGCCGTGTTCCGCCGCGGCAAGGTGCGCGACACCTTCGACCTCGGCGACGGCACCCTGCTGATGGTCGCCACCGACCGGATCAGCGCCTTCGACGTGGTGCTGCCCACCGCCATCCCCGACAAGGGGCGGGTGCTCACCCAGATGTCGCGCTGGTGGTTCGCGCAGACCGGCGACATCGTCCCCAACCACCTCCGCGAGGACGACCCAGCGTCGCTGCCGCGCGCGGTTCCCTGGGAGAGCTGGCGCGAGCGGTCGATGCGCACCGCGCACGCCGGGCGGATCGACATCGAGTGCGTGTTGCGCGGCTACCTCGCCGGCTCCGGGTGGAAGGAGTACCGGAGCGAGGGCACCCTCGCCGGCGAGCCGCTCCCGCCCGGGCTCGG
>JAQBPI010000228.1 GCA_028287605.1 Chloroflexota bacterium | reverse complement strand
TCGGCGTCGCGGCGGCCCCGGTCGCGCAGCTCCTCGGCCTCGGCGGCGGCCTCCTGGTGAGCGCGGTTGATCATCTCCCGCGCCTGGGCCCGCGCCTCGGCGAGGGTCTCCTCCACGTCCTTCTGCACCGCCAGGAGGCGCTTCTCCGCCTCCTGGGCGGCCTTGACCCCCTCCTCGATCTGCTTCTGCCGCGTCTCGGCGGCGCGCATGATCGGCGGGTAGGCGTACTTGGCGAGGATGCCGAGCATGACCAGGAAGGCGATCAGCTCGGCCACGAAGGTGCCGTTGACGTCGAGCAGGCCCGACGTGACCGCGGGGGGAGTGAGGGCGAGCACCGGCGAGCCTAGACCGCGAACTTCTCGGCGATGGCGGTGATGAAGTAGAAGGAGAGCGCGAGGTTGATGAAGTACATCGCCTCGCAGAGGCCGATGATCAGGAACATCGTGACCTGCAGCTGGGCGCGCGCCTCGGGCTGCCGGGCCATGCCCTGGATGGTGGCGTTGCCGGCGAGGCCGTCACCGATGGCGGCGCCGATGGCGCCTCCACCCAGCGCCAGGCCCGAGCCCACGAGGGCACCGGCGACGGCGACGGCATGGTTGATGTTGTTGGGGTCGGCCATTGGTCGCTCCTCAGATGGTCAGGCGGCTTTGGGCTGGGAGTGGGCGGCGCCGTGGTGCTCATCCTCCTCGAGCCCCTCCCGCGCCTGTCCGAAGTAGATGACGGTCAGCAGCATGAAGATGAACGCCTGGATGGTCCCGACGAAGAAGACGTCGAAGAACTTCCAGACGATCAGCAGCAGGACGCCGAAGACGCCGAAGAAGACGTGCGAGAGGGCGGCCGCGCCGGCCCCGTAGAGCTGTCCCAGCAGGAACACCATGACCACCCCGGCGAAGATGTTGCCGAACAGTCGGAGGGAGAGGGTCACCGGCTTCACCAGCTCCTCGATGAGGTTCAGCGGGATGAAGACGATCCTCACCACGAGGGGCATCTCGAACGGCTTGGTGAACTTGCGGAGGAATCCGCGCAGCCCCAGGACGCGCACGCTGTACACCTGCGACGCCAGGAACACCAGGATGCCCATCGCCGCGGTCTGGTTGACGTCGGAGGCGGCCGGCTCGATGGGGTTGGTGAGGGGGAGGAAGTCGAGCCAGTTGGCGACCAGGATGTAGAAGCCGATGGTGGCCGCGAGGGGGACGATGAAGTCCGTCCCCTCCCGGCTGACGGTGTCCCCGACCAGGTTGCGCACGTAGTCGAGGAAGAGCTCGAACAGCAGCTGCACCTTGTTCGGCCGGTCGCTCTTCACCTTCGCCGCCACCCACAGGCCGAAGACGATGGTGATGACGATGGCGATCGCGCTGGAGATCAGCGTCTGGTAGTTGATGGTGCAGAAGCTGGAGCCGCAGAGGCTGACGGCCTCGTGGCCGCTGGGGGCTTCCGCGGCGAGGATGTTCATCGGCGGGTCATCTCCACGGCGGCGGTGACCGCGCTCACCATCTGGGCGGCGGCCACTCCGAGCACCAGCAGCCAGGCCCGGCTCACGCCCACGGCGAAGCCGGCGGCGATCACCACGGCGGTGAACACCCCGAGACGGGTCATGCTGGTGGCGCCCGGGTTCAACCCCATCCGCAGCAGCAGGTGCACCACCAGGGGGTTCACGGCGCCGAGGAGCAGTCCCAGGCCGACCACGGCGCCGCCCGCGGGCTGACCCACGGCGAGGCCGGCGAGCACGCACAGGACTGCGGCGCCGGCGCAGACGACGCTGCCGGTGCGCACCATGCGCGTGGTCTCCAATGTCGCGCTTCGCCCCATCACCGGTAGCGTCGGAACCTCAGATAGATGCCGGAAAACCCTGCAACGATACCAATAAGCAGCCCGAGCCCGAACCCGAGCGGCGTGCTGTGCATCGCATCGTCGATACGGAGCCCGATGAACAGCGGGATCACGACAGCCGCGCAGAGGTAGAGACCGAGGCCGGCCAGCTCGGCGCCCGAGGGCGCGGGGCCCTTCAGTCGGCCTCGCCGCCGCGGCGGGCGCGGCTGGGCATCGCTGCCCCCCTGGCGAGGAGCGGCGGCGGGTCGCCGACCGGCGTGCGCCGGCGGCTGCGCCACAGCAGCATGACCAGCGCCACCACGAGCAGCACCGCGGCGATGGCGAGCACCCTGCGGTGGCCGAAGATGCCGAGCGCGATGCAGCCGAGGATGGTGGTCGCGAGGTAGAAGGCGAGGGCGGTCTCGCGCTGGCTGAGCCCGAGGGCGAGCAGCCGGTGGTGGAGGTGGCCGGCGTCGGGGGCGGCGATGCCGGTGCCGGCGCGCCGCCGCCGCACGATCGCGAAGGCGGTGTCGCCGATGGGCAGCCCGAGGGTCACCAGCGGCACCAGGATGGTGAGGGCGACGGCCACCTTGGCCGTTCCCAGAACGGTGATCGTCCCCACCGCGACGCCGAGGAAGTGGCTGCCGGAGTCGCCCATGAACACCCGCGCGGGGGCGATGTTCCAGTAGAGGAAGCCGAAGCAGCAGCCCATCAGCGCGCCGCTCAGCACGATGATCCCGCTCTGGATCCCGTTCTCCGGCCCCCCCAGGCGGTTGATGGCGGCGAGCAGGAGCACCCCGGCGACGATGGCGACCACCCCGCTGGCGACGCCGTCGGCGCCGTCGAGCAGGTTGATGGACACCTGCATGCCCACCAGCCAGACCACGGTGACCGGGACGGCGAGCAGGCCGAGGTCGAGGATGCTGCCCGGATTGCTGCGGAAGCCGAAGAAGGTGATGGTGATGCCGAGAACGGCGACCAGGATCCCCGCCCCCATCTCGATCAGCAGCTTCGACCAGGCGGGGAGGCGGAGCACGTCGTCCACCGCCATGGCCAGGGTGATGGCGGCGGTCACCGCCACCACCTGCCAGCGCTCCGGCGCGCCCGCGCCGAAGACGGCGAGCGCCACCGCGAAGCCGGCGAACATGGCGATGCCGCCCAGCCGCGGGGTGGGCCGGCTGTGGATGCGACGCTCGGCATCGGGACGGTCGACCGCGCCCACCCGCCGGGCCAGCCACATGCTCGCCGGCACCGCCGCGCAGGTCACCAGCGAGGCCAGGAGGAAGGGCGGGAGCGCGGGGTACCAGGCTGCGCCGCTGAGGTCGGCGATCACCGGTGGCCGCCGCTCACGGGGCGGAGCGGTAGGCGAGCGGGAAGCGGCGGCAGAGCGCCAGGCTGCGCTCCCGCACCGAGGCGCGCACGCCGGCGTCGTCGAAGCCGCCGAGCATGGTGGCGACCAGGTCGGCGATCTCCTCCATCTCGGTCTCGCGCATCCCCCGGGAGGTCACCGCCGGGGTGCCGAGGCGGATGCCGTTGGGGTTGAAGGGGCTGCCGCCGTGGAAGGGGAAGGTGTTGGCGTTGACGGTGATGCCGACCTCGTCGAAGGCCGACTGCACCGCGCGACCCTTGAGCCCGGTGGGCCGCAGGTCGAGGAGCATGAGGTGGTTGTCGGTGCCGCCGGTGACCAGGGTCATGCCCCGGGACACGAGCGCGGCGGCGAGGGCGCGGGCGTTGGACACCACCTGCGCGGCGTACTCGCGGAAGGCGGGCTCGCCGGCCAGCTTCAGCATCACCGCCTTGCCCGCGATCGCGTGGTTGAGCGGCCCACCCTGCACCCCCGGGAAGACGGCCTTGTCGATCGCCTCGGCATGGGTGGCGCGGCAGAGGATCATCCCCCCCCAGGGTCCGCGCATGGTCTTGTGGGTGGTGAGGGTGACGAAGTCGGCGTGGGGCACCGGGCTCGGATGGACCCCGGCGGCGACCAGCCCGGCGAAGTGGGCCATGTCGACGAGCAGCAGCGCCCCCACATCGGCGGCGATGTCGGCGAAGGCGGCGAAGTCGAGCACCCGCGGGTAGGCGCTGTAGCCCGCGACGATCATCTTCGGCCCCACCTCGACGGCGCGGGCGCGGACCTCGTCGTAGTCGAGCCGGCCGGTGCTCTCCGAGACGGTGTAGCCCTCGAAGCGGTAGAGCTTCCCCGAGAAGTTCGCCGGGGAGCCATGGGTGAGGTGGCCACCCTGGTCGAGCGCCATCCCCAGCACCGTGTCGCCGACCTTCAGGGCGGCCGCGTACACCGCCATGTTGGCGCTGGAGCCGCAGTGCGGCTGCACGTTGGCGTGGTCGGCGCCGAAGAGGGCGGTGGCCCGCTCGCGGGCGAGGCTCTCGATCTGGTCGACGACCTGGCAGCCGCCGTAGTAGCGCTTGCCGGGCAGGCCCTCGGCGTACTTGTTGGTGAGCCAGGAGCCGACCGCGTCGAGCACCGCCGGGGGCGCGAGGTTCTCGGAGGGGATCAGCTCGAGGGTCTCCTCCTGGCGGATCAGCTCGGCCTCGAGGAGGTCGGCCACCTCCGGGTCGGCGGCGCGCAGCGCGGGCTTCAACGGGGTCTCGAGCAAGGATGCAGGCCTCGGGTCGTCGTCCTCCCGCGGCGTACGCACGGGTGGCGGCGGTGGGAGGTCAGCCCCCGAGATACGGCCGCAGCTGGTCGAAGGAGACCGGCCCGGTCCGCAGCACGCGCGGGGGATCCTCGGAGCAGTCGATGATAGTGGACCCCCTCCCGTCTCCGGGACCGCCGTCGAGGAGCGCGTCCAGCTCGCCGGCGAGGCGTTCGGCCACCTCGGCGGCGGTGGTGCAGGCGGGCTCGCCGTGCCGGTTGGCGCTGGTGACCGCGAGCGGGCCGGTGCGGCGCAGCAGCTCGCGGAGCAGCGGATGGCCGGGGACCCGGACCATCAGCGTGCCTCCCGGCAGGGGCACGGCGAGCCCTCCGCCGGGGGTGGCCGGCAGCACCAGGGAGAGGCCGCCGGGCCAGAAGGCGGCGGCGAGGCGCCGGGCCGTCGCCGGCATCGTCACCAGCGGCTCGAGCTGCCCGGCGGAGGCGGCGAGCAGGCCGACCGCCATCTCCGGGGGGCGCCGCTTCACGGCGTAGACCCTCGCCAGGGCGGCGGCGTCGTCGGGCCGGCAGGCGATGCCGTAGACGGTGTCGGTGGGCACCCCGACGACCCCGCCGGCGTCGAGCGCCTCGACGAGCGGCTCCAGCGCGGTCACCCCAGCCGCGCCTCCACCACGCGGGGCCGGCCGGCGAGGTCGTCGACCACCGCCACCTCGCTGCCGGGCCGGCCGTCCTCCACCAGCGCCACCACGGCGTCCCGGCGGCGGGGGTCGATCTCCAGGGCGAGGTAGCCGCCCGGGCGCACCAGCGGAAGGCAGCCGCGCAGCAGCCGCCGGTAGGCGTCGAGCCCCTCCTCCCCCGCCTCGAGGGCGATCCGCGGCTCGTGGTCCCGGACCTCGCGCATCAGCCCGACCATCTCCGCGGAGGTGACGTAGGGCGGGTTGCTGAGCAGGGCGTCGAAGGGCGCGTGGCCGGCGAGCGCCGCCTCCCACGACCCCTCGACCACGGTCACCCGCTTCCCCACCCCCAGCCGGGCGGCGTTGTCCCGGGCCACCGCCACCGCCGCGGCGGAGACGTCACCGGCCACCACCGCGGCGCCGGGGAGCTCGGCGGCGACGGTGCAGGCGATGCAGCCGCTGCCGG
>JAQBPI010000047.1 GCA_028287605.1 Chloroflexota bacterium | reverse complement strand
CCCTACCTGCGCTGCGTCCAGACCGTCGAGCCCCTCGCCGCCGCCCGTGGCCTGCAGGTCGAGCCGACCGATGACCTCGCCGAGGGAGCCGGGATCGGCCCGCTGCGGCGGCTGCTCGCCGAGCTCGGGAACGCCGCGCTGTGCACCCACGGCGATGTCGTCCAGGAGGTCGTGGAGTGGCTGCGCCACCGCGGCGTCGCCGTCGACGGGGGCCTCGCCAAGGGCTCGACCTGGGTGCTCGACGTGGTCCACGGCGAGGTGGTCGCCGCCCGCTACCTGCCGCCTCCCGCCTGAGCCTCAGCAGCCGTCGCCGGGGGTGGTGACCATCTGGCCGCCGGCGAGCACCACCCCGTTGCTGCACCGCGCCTCCACCAGCCCGCCCTGGAACTGCTCGCGGTGCAGCCGCGCGTAGAGGCCGCCGGCGTGGACCAGCTCGGCGTGGGACCCCTGCTCGACCACCCCGCCGTCGTCGAGCACGAAGATGACGTCGGCGGCGAGGATGGTGGAGAGGCGATGGGCGATGGCGATGGTGGTGCGCCCGCGCA
This sequence comes from Chloroflexota bacterium, assembly GCA_028287605.1. Lineage (GTDB taxonomy): Bacteria > Chloroflexota > Dormibacteria > Aeolococcales > Aeolococcaceae > CF-96. The sequence goes on along the minus strand of JAQBPI010000047.1, from coordinate 6,710 downwards.
TCAGCGGCTGCAGCGCGCTCTGCACCAGCCGCTCGCTGGTGGTGTCGAGCGCCGACGTCGCCTCGTCGAGGATGAGCACCCGCGGGTCCTTGAGGATGACCCGGGCGATCGCCAGCCGCTGCTTCTCGCCGCCCGACATCCGGTACCCGCGCTCGCCGACCACGGTGTCGTAGCCGCCGTCGAAGGTGACGATGCGGTCGTGGATGTGCGCCGCCCGCGCCGCCGCCTCGATCTCGTCCTGGCTCGCGCCGGGACGCGCGTAGAGCAGGTTCTCGCGCACCGTGGCATGAAAGAGATAGGTCTCCTGGGTGACCATGCCGACGATCTCCGCGAGCGAGGAGAGGCCGATGTCGCGCACGTCGACGCCGTCGATCTCCACGGCGCCGCGCTCGACGTCGTAGAGCCGCGGGATCAGGTAGGAGATGGTGGTCTTGCCGGCGCCGCTGGGGCCGACGATGGCGGCCAGCTGCCCGGGCGCGACGTCGAGGCTCACCCCGGCCAGCGCCCAGACGCGCACCGGGGGCGCGTCCTGGTCCCGCGCCGCCGGCGCCCGGTCACCGGCGCCGTAGCGGAACCAGACGTCGCGCAGCCGCACCTCGCCGCGCACCGAGTCGGGGTCGAGGACGTGCGCGCCCGGCCTGTCGACGATCTCCTGGGGGAGGTCGAGGTACTCGAAGATGCGCGCGAACAGCGCCAGCGACGCCTGCACCTCGACGGCCACCTGCAGCATCATGCCGATGGGGTAGAAGAGCCTCGTCTGCAGGGTGGTGAAGGCGACCAGCGAGCCCGGGCTCAGCGCGGTGTCGCCGTGGGCCATGCTGATGCCCGCGACCAGGTAGATCAGCGCCGGGGTGATCGAGAAGAAGCTCTGCACCACCGCGAAGAAGCCCTGGCCCACCATCGTCTGCCGCACCTGCAGGTCGGCGAGGCGGCGGTTCTCGCGGCGGAAGCGCTCGATCTCCGACTGCCGCCGGTCGAAGACCTTGGCGAGGAGGATGCCCGACACCGACAGCGTCTCCTCGGTGATCGCGCTCATCTCCGCCTTCGACCGCTGGGTCGCCAGGGCCACCCGCCGGCGGGCGCCGCCGACACGATGGGCGAGGTAGGCGAAGAAGGGCAGCAGGAACAGCGAGAGCGCGGTGAGCCGCCAGGAGATGATCAGCATCGCCACCAGCGTGCTGACGATGATCACCACGTTGGCCATGATGCTCGACGCGGTCTCGGTGACCACGGTCTGCACCCCGCCCACGTCGTTGGCGATCCGCGACTGGATCTCGCCGGTGCGGGTCTCGGTGAAGAAGCGCAGCGACATGCTCTGCAGGTGCGCGTACAGCGAGTCGCGGAGGTCCTGCATCACCCGCTGGCCGATGCGGTTGGTGAGCAGCGTCTGGCCCACCCCGATCGCCGAGGTGACCACGGGGATGCAGCACATCGCCGCGACGAGCACGCCGAGCAGGTGCAGGTCGGGGCAGCCGGAGCGGCAGAAGAGGGCGCGGTCGAAGACCACCCGGAGGAGCAGCGGGTTGGCGACGCCCATCCCCGCGCTGAGCACGATCGCGAGGGTGACGAGCGCGACCCAGCGGCGGTGGGGGCGGAAGAGCCCGAGCACTCGCCGCACCAGTCCGCGGCGGGCCGGGGCCGGGGCGCCCCCCGAAGCGGTCACCGGGGAATTGTAGGGGCGGATCGGCGACGCGGCCGCCCCGGACCCGCTTCCCCCGAAGGGGCCGGCCCGCGGGCCGGCCCCCGAGAGGGGGGGAACGTCAGCGTCGACGGCGGCGTCGACCGTCTCTGGGACGCCTGCTGACACAACGGTGTTTCACGCTCTCAGGTTCCGACCGACCGACCGTCTGTCCGGCTACTCGGCGGGCACGGAGGAGGCGCGTGCGATGAAACGGTAGAGGTCGCTGTGGTCGGCGCCGATGGAGGTGACCGCGGGCTGCGGCTCCTCCTGGTAGATGCTGCGCAGCGAGCGCTCGATGCCGGGGTCACCGCCGGTGAACTCGCCGACCAGGCCGTTCCAGCGCTGCGCCAGCCGCTGCCCGGTGGTGCTGTGCGGGTCGGTGCCCCGGGCCATGGCGCTGCGCACCTCGTCGATGAGCTCGGCCCACTCCGCCTGCGCGTCCTGGATGCGCTGGTCGCCGAGCAGCTCGCGCCGGCGCACCAGCTGCTCGCGCTGCTCCGGGGTGTAGTGGCGGTCGATCATGGTCATGACCTCGATGGTGTGGATCAACTGGTCCACGGGGGTCTCCGCGCCCGCATCCAGCGTCGCGGCGGAGCGCTCGAGGCGGGTGCAGAGCAGCTGCTCGAGCTCCAGCTGCGCCCGGGCCCGGGCCAGCCGTCGCTGGATGACGCCGAGCGGCGTGGTCCGCGGGTCGGCGAGCAGGGCGCGCATCTCGGTGAGCGCGAGTCCCAGCCCGCGCAGCGCCACGATCAGCTGCAGGCGGGCGATGTCGCCGGCGGTGTAGAGGCGGTGACCGGCGGCGCTGCGGTGCGACGGCACCAGCAGGCCGAGGTCACCCCAGTGGTGCAGGGTGCGGACCGACAGCCCGCTGCGGCGGGCGAGCTCGCCCACCCGCCACGGCAGGGGAGGGACGGTCGTCGGGTCGCGGCGCATGTCCATGGCGGCGAGGCTCCTGACCTGAGGTGGCGTCGTCAGCGGCCCGTCGCGGCCTCCGCGGGCAGGCCTGTCAGATCCATCGCGCCGCCGTCGACGAGGACCAGGTCCTCGGCGATGCTCACGACGCGGTCGGCGATGCGTTCCAGGAGGCGGGCGACGGCGAGCACCCGGGTGGCTCGGGGCGCCGAGAGGGGCTCGGTGCGCACGCTGGCGGCGAGCCTCTCCAGGAGCCGGCGGCAGAGGCGCTCGAGGCGGTCGTCGCGAACCGTCAGCCCGCTGGCCCGGGGGAGGTCGCGGCCGTCCACCGCGAGGAGCACCTCGCGCACCCGCTCGCTGCAGAACTCGGCCATGCGGGTGAGGCCGAGGTCACCGCCGGACTCGGGCAGCCGGGACAGCTCGTCGCCGATGCGCGCGATGCCGGCGCAGTGGTCGCCGATGCGCCCGAGCTCGGCGGCCATGTGCAGCAGCGCCACCGCCTCGCGCATCCGGCCGGCGTCGGGGTCGCGCTCGAGCACGGTGGTGGCGCAGATCTGGCGGACCTCGCGTTGCAGGGAGTGGAGCCGCACGCTCTGCTCCACCACGCTCGAGCAGACGTCGACGTCGCCGTCGACGAGGCCGCACACCGACCGGGTGATGGCCCGGTCGGCCTCCTCGCCCATGAGCACCACCAGCTGCCGGATCCCGGCGAGCTCGGGCTCGAGCGCGGCGGGAACGGGATGGACGCCAGCCCGGCCGACCGGCATCCCCCGCGTCTCGGGATGCGGTCCCGGTGATGGCAGGGTGCCGACGCGTCCGCTCATCATCCGCTCTCCTCCGGCGGCCGCCGACCCCAGGGTCGAGACCACGGCCCCTTCGCATGGTTGCGCAGGGCCGGGGCGACTCGGTTTGCGGGACGGTTATCGGGCGGCGATGGAGCGATGGACGTCTGGTGGGTGCGGTGGATCGGCCCCCGATCCCCGCCGGCCGTTGACGGCGGCTTGGTCCCGCCTATGCGTGGCGCCCCAGCCAGTCGAGGGTGGCCCGGTAGGCCTCGGCGGCGGCGGCGGCGTCGTAGCGCGGGCCGGAGTCGTCGAAGAAGGCGTGGTTCACCCCCGGGAAGACCCGGACCTCGTGCACGTTGCCCGCGGCCTGGAGCGCGGCGACGCAGCGGTCGCGAGTGGCGAGCACCCGGTCGTCGAGGCCCGCGTAGATCGCGAGCACGGCGGCGCCGCGCGAGCCGCTGAAGTCGGGGGTGGCGGGGCAGGGCCCGTAGAAGGGCACCGCCGCCGCCAGCCGTGCCTCGCCGGCGGCGAGCAGGCTCCACACCTGGCCGCCGCCGAAGCAGAACCCGATGGCGGCGAGCCGGGCCCCCGGCTGGCGGCGGGCGAGCTCGTCGACCCCGGCCCGCATGTCGGCGACGAAGCGCTCCTCCGGCACCCGGGCGAGCGCCGCGGTGGCCTGGGCGGGATCGCCGAGCGAGGCGGTGCCCCCCTCCTCGGAGAGCAGGTCGGGGGCGAGGGCGGAGAACCCGTCGGCGGCGAGCCGGGCCACCACGGTGCGGATCTGGTCGGTGAGCCCGGTGTTCTGGTGGATGACGAGGACACCGCCGCGCGGGGAGGCGGCCGCGGCCCAGGCGCCCTGGAGCGTCCCCGCGGGGCCCGGGTAGGTGATCGCCTGCGCCGGGGGCACCGAGCCCGGGCCGTGCGGCGTGGCGGTCGGCCGGGGCGTCACCGAAGCCGCCGGCATCGGCTTCGGTGAGGAGGCGCTCCCGCAGGCGGCGAGCAGCGCCGAGGCGGCGGCGACCGTGAACCCCATCAGCGCCAGGCTGCGCAGCGCGTCGCGGCGGCTGAGCAGGCCGTCGGCGTGGTCGAGGGCGATCTCCTCGGCGAGGTACCCGCGGACATCCACGCGGGTGATGCTACCGCCGCCGCCTGCCGCCGGTCCCGGTCGGTAGTCTCTCACCCATGGCACGTCGATTCCGGGTCGGGTACCAGATCCATCCCCAGCACTGCACCGTCGAGCAGATCCGCACCGCCTACCGGAGCGCCGACGAGCTCGGTGCCGACACGGTGTGGGTGTGGGACCACATGTTCCCCCTCTACGGGCCGCCCGACGGCGCCCACCACGAGTGCTGGACCCTGCTGGCGGCGATGGCCGTCGAGACCCGCAGCGCCGAGATCGGCGCCCTGGTCAGCTCCAACAGCTACCGCAACCCCGATCTGCTCGCCTACATGGCGGGGACCGTCGACCACCTGTCCGGCGGCCGCTGCATCCTCGGGGTCGGCGCCGGCTGGTTCGAGCGCGACTACCAGGAGTACGGCTACGAGTTCGGCGACGCGCCCGCGCGGCTGCGCCGGCTCGGCCTCGACCTGCCCCGGATGCGGGCGCGGCTCGAGAGGCTCTCGCCGCCGCCGCCCCACCGGGTCCCGATCATGATCGGGGGCGCGGGGGAGAGGGTCACCCTGCGGCTGGTGGCGCGCCACGCCGACATGTGGAACACGTTCCCGCCCGCGGACGAGTACGCGCGCAAGAACGCCATCCTCGACGACTGGTGCCGGACGATCGGTCGTGACCCGGCCGAGATCGAGCGCACCATGTCGATCAGCGCGGACGTCGTCGACGGCGACGTCGAGCCCCTGCTCGCGGCGGGCGCCCAGCACCTGATCCTGCGCGGCGTCCAGCCCTTCGACATGGCGCCGCTGGAACGGCTGATCGCGCGGGCCGAGGGCTCCTGACCCCTCGCCGGTCAGGCCGGGAGGTAGATGAAGCCGAGCACCGCGTCGTTCTCGACGACCCGGTAGTTCACGCGGTTCCAGCCGCTGTGGTTCATCTCCGAGACCTTGAAGTGGCCGGCGGGCACGCCGTCGGTGGGGCCCACGGCCTCGACCAGGGCGACGTGTCCGACGCTGCTGGCGCCATGACCGCGGCGTCCCCAGACGGCGACCGCCCCCACCCGCGGATCGTGGCCCTCGGGATATCCGAGCACCGCGGCGTTGTGCCACCACTCCCAGGCGTTGCCGAACCAGGGGATGCAGCGGCGGCTGGCGACGTAGTAGGTGCACTGCCCGTAGGCGAAGTGGTTGCCGCAGCCGCCGCGCAGCGACGGGGGCGGCCCGGCGAGCTGCTGGTCGAGCTCGGCGATGCGGCGGGCGATCTCCCGCGCCGGGCCGTCGAGGTCGCGGAAGGCGGCGGTGCGGCCGGCCACGAGCACCACCATGCGGTTGGTGTCGCTGCCGAGCTGCCGCTCCAGCTCCTCGGCGCGAGCGAACTGATCGCGCAGGTCGCTGCGCTCCTGCAGCAGCGACGCCTCGCTGGCGGCGACGGTGCGACTGAGGCGCTGCACCTGGTCGGTGACGTGCTGCGCGCCGCGCACCCGGTCCATCGCCTCGTTGAAGTTCTGGCTGGAGAGGATGGCCCCGGCGAAGCCGTCGTCGCCGCTCAGCTCGTAGGTGGAGCGCAGCAGCATGGCCAGCTGCTGCCGCGCCAATCCCAGCGCGTGCTCGTTGTCGGCGATGTGCCGGGAGAGGTCGAGCAGCCGCGAGTCGATCGCGGCGAGGTGGCGGCGCGCGTCCAGCAGCCGCTGCTGGGTGCTCGCCAGCTGCTGCTCGATGGCGAGCAGCTCGCGCCGCGCATCGGCGCGCGGACCCTCGAGGGCGGCGAGCTGCTGCACCAGGTCGGCACGGCGCGCGGCCGCGCCGGGGGGAGGGGATGCCGCGGACGCGGAGGTGGAGAGCAGGAGGCCGGCGAGAACGGCTGCCACGATCAGGCCGGACCTGGTTCCCCTTCGCACGATCCGCTCCTCCCCTGTGCTCCCGTGAACCGCGCGCAAGGGTAACCACCGGGTCGGGGGTCCGTGTTGGGCGCTCGCAGAAACAGCGCCGGGTTCGGCGGAGCGGCGCACGGGCACCGCGCCGAGGTGGTAGGGTGCCGGGGCGGAACGGGCGTTCGGCCCGGGTCACGGCTCGCGCCGCTGGAGGGTGCGTCCATGTCGGAGGGCTCGTCGACCGCGCTCCGGGTCGCCGGCGCGGTGGCGGCGGCGGTGGGGCTCGCGGGCGCCTCGGTGGCCCTCGGCTTCGTCGTCGGCCGGGGCACGGCTCCGGGGGCGGCCATCCGG
>JAQBPI010000225.1 GCA_028287605.1 Chloroflexota bacterium | reverse complement strand
CCGCGCAGGCCGGCGACGGCGGCGGCGGTGGCGGCGACGTAGGCGGGCTGGTTGGGCCTGCCGCGGTGGGGCACCGGCGTCAGGAAGGGCGCGTCGGTCTCGACCACGTAGCCTCCCGCGTCCACGGTGCGGGCGGCGTCGCGGATGCCGTCGGTCCTCGGAAAGGTGACGGTGCCGGCGAAGGAGCACACCATCCCCAGCCCGGCGGCCGTGCGGGCGAGGGCGGCGTCGCCGCTGAAGCAGTGGAGCACGCCGCGGTCGGCGTGGTCGCCGGCGCCGAAGGCGTCGCGGAGCTCGGCGACGACGTCGTCGTGGGCGTCGCGGTCGTGGACCACGATCGGCTTGGCATGGGCAGCGGCGAGCTCGAGCATCAGCCGCAGGGAACGCCGCTGCACCTCCGGCTCCACCTCGTGGTAGCCGGGCCGCCAGTACCAGTCGAGGCCGATCTCGCCGACGGCGACGGCGCGGGGATGGCGGAGCAGCTCCTCCAGGCTGCGCAGCTGGGCGGCGTCGGGCGGGGCCTTCTCGTGGGGATGCCAGCCCACCGTGAAGAACACCCCCGGATGGCGCTCGGCGAGCTCGCGGTTGCGGTCGCTGTCCTCCACGTTGAGGCCCACCGAGACGATCTGCTCGACGCCCGCGGCGGCGGCCCCCGCGAGCGCCTCGTCGAGCATCCCCCGCTCGTCGAGGAGCACGAGGTGGCAGTGGGTGTCGACCAGGCGGAGGGCCTCCCCGGTCATCGGCGGGGAGCTCCACCCCGACCGCCCGCGGGCAGCGCCCCCGGGGTCGCGGTCTCCCCGCCCGCGGCCTCCAGGTCCTGCTCGCGGTCGAGCCGGGGGAAGAGGATCCTCCCCACCCCCACCGGCGCCCCCGGGGTGAGCGCGGGCCAGGTGCGCAGCCCCGCGCCGGCGTCGCCGTCGAGGATGACGCCGAGGTCGGCGGCCACCGCGGCGGTGGCCCTGGGCAGGGTGGGATGGAGCAGCAGGGTGCTCACCCGGATGGCCTCGAGCAGGCTGCCGAGCACCGTGCCCAGCCGCGGGTCGCCCGTCTTCGCCATGGTCCAGGGGGCGGTCTCGTCGATGTACTTGTTGGCCCGGGCCACCAGCCGGCGGGCCTCGGCGAGGGCGCCGCTCAGGTCGAGGGCCTCCATCGCCGCCTCGTGGGCGGTCACCACCTCGGCGGCGACCGCCTCCAGCTCGGCGTCGATCGGCTCGGCGGCGCCGGGCTCGGGCACCCGGCCCTCGAAGTACCGCGCCACCATCTTCTCGGTGCGCGACACCAGGTTTCCGTAGTCGTTGGCCAGATCGGCGTTGTAGCGGTCGACGAAGGTCTCCATGGACATGTCGCCGTCGCGGTCGAAGGGCACCTCGGCCATGAGCACGTAGCGCACCGCGTCGCTGCCGAAGCGGCGCACCAGGTCGAAGGGGTCGATGCGCACCCCGGTCGACTTGCTCATCTTCCGGCCGCCGAGGGTGACGAAGCCGTGGGCGTGCACCCGCCGCGGCAGCGGCAGCCCGGCGGCGAGCAGCATCGCCGGCCACATCACGGTGTGGAAGCGGGTGATGTCCTTGCCGATGACGTGGACGTCGGCGGGCCAGAAGCGCTCGAAGTCGGGGCCGTCCGGATAGCCGATGCCGGTGACGTAGGAGAGCAGCGCGTCGAACCACACGTAGACCACCTGGCTCTCGTCGAAGGGCAGCGGGAAGCCCCAGTGGGAGAAGCTGCGGGAGATGCTGATGTCCTCGAGGCCGCCGCGGATGACGTTGAGCATCTCGTTGCGGCGCGTCTCCGGGGTGAGGAACCCGGGGTTGGCCTCGAAGTGCTCGAGCAGCGGCTGCTGGAAGGCGCTGAGGCGGAAGAAGTAGTTCTCCTCCTCCACCCACTCGACGGGGCGGCCGTGCACCGGGCAGTTGCCCTCGACCAGCTGCTTCTCGGTGTAGAACTGCTCGCAGGAGGGGCAGAACCAGGCCTCGTAGGGCCCCTTGTAGATGTGGCCGCCGTCGTACATCGCCTGCATGAAGCGGTCGGTGCTGCGACGGTTGGCCTCACTGCTGGTGCGGACGTAGGCGGTGTACTCGACGTCGAGCGCGGCGAAGGCCTGCTGGAAGACCTCCGCCTGCTGTCGAGAGAACTCCTCGGGGGCCAGTCCCCGTTCCTGCGCGGCCCGCTCCACCGACTGGCTGTGCTCGTCGCTCCCCACCGTGAACCGGGTGTCGCGGCCACGCAGCGCGTGGTGGCGGCGCACCATGTCGCAGCCGATCTTCTCGTAGGCGTGGCCCAGGTGGGGGTTGCCGTTGACGTAGTCGATGGCGGCGGTGAGGTAGAAGCGGGACGGGGACGTCATGCTGCGTGGGTTCCCAAATCGGAGCCGCCCACCAGCACGGTGCACTCGCCGCGTGGGGGGGTGGCGGTGAAGAGCGCCGCCAGCTGCTCGGCGGTGCCGGTGTGCAGGGTCTCGTGGCGCTTGGTGAGCTCGCGAGCGACGACCACCTCGCGGTTCCCCAGCAGCGGGGCGAGGGTGGCCAGGGTCCGGGCGAGGCGGAAGGGGGACTCGAGGAAGGCCAGGGTACGCCCAAGGTCGAGCGCGGCGCCGACCGTCCGGGTCAGCTTCCCCGGGGTCCGCGGCAGGAACCCGAGGAAGACGAAGCCGCCGCCCCCCAGCCCGCTGGCGGAGATCGCCGCGGTCACCGCCGAGGGCCCGGGCACCGGGACCACCGCATGCCCGGCCTCGCGGGCGGCGCGCACCAGCAGCGACCCCGGGTCGCTGATCGCAGGGGTGCCCCCGTCGGTGACCAGGGCGAGGTTCTCGCCGGCGTCGAGCCGGGCCACCAGGGAGGGCAGGCGGCGCCGCTCGTCGAAGGCGGGCAGCGAGAGCACCCGCTTCTCCGCGATGCCGTGGGCGGTGAGCAGCGCGCGGGTGCGCCGGCTGTCCTCGGCGACCACGACGTCGCACTCGCGCAGGGTGCGCAGCGCGCGGAGGGTGATGTCCTCCAGGTTGCCGATCGGCGTCGCCACCACCGACAGGGTGCTCACCGTCCCCAGTCCCTGGGGTAGCGGAAGTCGCGGTCGATGGTGCGTGCGCTGAGCTTCGCGATCAGCGGCAGGCGGCGCTTGTACTGGTTGTCGCGCAGCCGCCGGCCGACGAGGTCGATGAACTCGTCGTCGAAGCCGAGCGCGCGCAGCTCGTCGCGGGTGCGGCGCTCGTCGACCATGTGGTAGAGGAGCATGTCGACCACCGCGTACTGGAAGCCCAGCTCCTGCTCGTCCGACTGGCCCTCCCAGAGGTCGGCGCTGGGCGGCTTCTCGACCACGCGCCGGGGGAGCTCCAGCGCCCGCGCCATCGCGAACACCTGGGTCTTGTAGAGGTCGCCGAGGGGGTTGAGGGCGTGCGCCATGTCGCCGTGGATGGTGCCGTAGCCGAGCAGCAGCTCGGTCTTGTTCGAGGTGCCGATCACCAGCGCGCGGTGGGCCCAGGACAGGTCGTAGAGGACGCTCATGCGCTCCCGGGCCATCTTGTTGCCGCGGCGGCCCCGGTCGGCGTCGGGGAAGCGGTCGAAGTAGGCGTCGACCTGGGGCGAGATGTCCACCACCAGCGGGTCCATGAGGCCCAGCTGGGAGGCGACGGTGCGGGCGTCGGCCTCCGACTCGGGGCTGCTGGAGCGGTAGGGCATGATCACCGGCACCACCTGTTCCGGACCCAGGGCGCGGGCGGCAAGCGCCGCCACCAGGGCCGAGTCGATGCCCCCGCTGAGTCCGAGCACGACCCGGTCGAACCCGACCTTGCCGACCTCGTCACGGATGAAACCGAGGAGGATCTCGGTGACGACGGCGGTGTCAATCGAGAGTGCGTCGGCGGCGGAGACGGTCTGACTCATTGTCGATGAGATCGTGGCGCTCGTCGCGCAACAGCGGGTAGGAGATGCGCACCCGGCGGAGGGTGCCGAGGTCGAGACGATGCCACATCAGCGTCTCCTCGGAGCCGAGAGGATCGGCCAGCGGCGCCCCCTGGGGGCCGACCACCCGGGAGCCGCCCCAGAAGCCGACCCCGTCCTCGAAGCCCACCCGGTTGCAGTACACCAGGTAGGAGGTGAAGAGCTGGGCATAGGTCCTGGTCATGCTGTCGTAGCTGAGGGCGGTGCCCAGCGCCGCCCCCTGGACGATGCCGCGGCCGGGCGACGACGAGGGGCAGAGGAACACGTCGACCCCCTGCCGGGCGAGCAGCGCGGGGGCGCTGGGATGCCACATGTCCTCGCAGATCAGCGCCCCCGCCCGCCAGGGCCGGCGCGGCCGGGCAGCGCTGAGCGGCGCCTCGAAGGCGCGCAGCCGGTCGCCGGCGGCGAGGTAGCGGTGCTCGTCGAAGAGCCCGTAGGTGGGCAGGTAGCACTTGCGGTGGACGTGCACCGCGCGCCCGCCGCTCAGGTACACGGCGGCGTTGTGGAAGCGCGCGTCCTCGCTCTCGAGCACCAGGCCCACCAGGGCGTCGATGCCCGTGCAGGCGGCGGCGAGCGCCACCAGCTCCGGGGCGTCGCCGCGCAGCGCCACGTCGGGCACCAGGTCCTTGAGGAAGTAGCCGGTGAGCGACAGCTCGGGGAAGACCACGAGGTGGCCACCGCCTCGCCGGGCGTCCTCGATGATCGCGAGGTGCCGCTCGAGGTTCGCGGCCACGTCACCGAGCCTCGGCGCGATCTGGGCGAGCACCACGACGACGTCGCCCTCCTGCGCCTCCACCATGTCCCGCGAGGCCTGGGGGGCGTCGGCGGGCACGCCCCGCCGGGGGGAGAGGTTGTCGTCCGGCCTGCCCGCCATCTGGATGACGAACTCGGGGGAGTCGCCGCCGTCGGAGCCGCCCTGATCGGTCATCTGTTCAGGGGGGGTGTCCCCCCCCTCGCTGCGGCGGCAGAGCCGACTTCGTTCACCCCGCCCCACCTGATGAGCACGCTCATGCTGCGTCGTCCCGGCCCGACGGCACCGCCTCCTCGAGCAGGCCCGGCACTCGCGCCGTGTCGGGCACCCGGCCCGAGGTCACGAAGTCCTCGACGATCATGGGCACCCCGGCGGCGGGCTCGCGGACGACCAGCGCCTCCGGGAGGGCGCGCAGGAAGGTGGGGCCGTAGTCGCGGGTGTGGAGGCGCGGGTCGCACAGCACCACCGCGCCCCGGTCGGCGGTGCGCCGGATCAGCCGCCCGAAGCCCTGGCGCAGCCGCAGCACCGCGGTGGGAAGCGCCAGCTCGGCGAAGGGGTCGCGGAGCAGCGCGCCGCGGGCCGCCACCAGGGGGTCGGACGGCACCGGGAAGGGCAGCTTGGCGATGATCACGCAGCTGAGCGCGTCGCCGGGGATGTCGATGCCCTCCCAGAACGAGGTGGTGCCCAGCAGCACGCTCCTCGTGTTCTGGACGAAGCTGGAGAGAACCTGACGGCGGGTGCCGTCGAGCCCCTGGCCGAGCACGGCGATGCCCTGGGCCTCCATTCGGGTGGCGAGCAGCGCGTGCACGCTGCGGAGCGGCGCGTAGCCGGTGAAGAGCACCAGGGTGCGGCCGCCCAGGCGGGTGGCCACCCCGGCGGTCAGGTCGGCGAGGGCGACGGCGTGGGCGGGGTCGTCGTGCGCGGGGACGTCGGTGGTGAGCACGCAGAGCGCCTGGGAGAGGAAGTCGAAGGGCGAGGGCAGCACCAGCGCGTCCGCCCCCTCCCCCAGCCCGGTGCGGGCACGGACGAAGTCGACCGAGCCGCCCACCGACAGCGTCGCCGAGGTGAGGATGGTGGCGTCGGCGCGGTCGAAGACGCCGCCGGCGAGGCGGTCGCCCACCTGCAGCGGCGCCTCGTGGAGCTCGGCCTGCTCGGCGCGCAGCTCCAGCCAACGGACGCTGTCCGGAGAGGGGGTGCAGAGCACCCGGTCGACCACCGCGGCCGCCTCCTCGACGGTGGCCGCGGCGAGCTCGAGCTCGTCGTCGGCGCGGTCCGGCTGGGGGAGGAGCTCGGCCTGGAGCGAGCCGCTGCCCTGGGCGGCGCGGAGCGCGGCGGCCGCGTCGCGCAGCCGGGC
>JAQBPI010000040.1 GCA_028287605.1 Chloroflexota bacterium | reverse complement strand
CCCCCGCACCGACGCCAGCCCGCGGTGCACGTCGGTCTGCACGCTTGCGTCGGTGTACGGCCCGCTGCTGTCGTAGACACGGAAGACAGCGTCACCGTCCTCGAGCACGATCTCCCGGACCGGGACCTGGAGGTCGGCGCGCGACCCCTGGATGTGCGCCTTGCGGCTGCCCCGGATCGGTGTGGCGGATGCCGCGAGGTCGGTGGGCGCCTGGGCCATCTGAGCGTCTCCTGCTGGGTGTCACCCGCCGGAGACGCGCACGGGCGGCCACGGACGGCGGCGCGCACAGGGCGCCCGCTCCTCGGCCGGCCCGCTTTCCCTTCGCTCGTACTAACGAGATCAGGTTCCAGGAGTTGGTGGTCCTGATACCACCTCTCAGCTGCTCGCTCCCCCAGCGGGACGTTATTCGGTTGTCGACGGAGAAGGATACTCCGGCCGCGCTTCCGCACCCCGCCCCACGGCGGCGGCCAGCTCCTCGATGGCGGCCAGGCAGCGCCCGGGGTGCGAGAGCGGGATCAGGTGGTCGGCCCCGGCGAGCACCTCCAGCCGGATCCGAGGATGAGCGGCGGCGAGCTCCTCGAGCAGCCCGACGTCGGGCAGCGGGTCGCGCCCGCCGGTGAGCAGCCGCACCGGGACGCCGGCCTCGACCATCCAGGCGGGACGGGCGGTCGCCGCCACCACCTCGGCGAAGCTCTGCGAGTACGACTCCCAGGTGTGGCGGACGCCGTCGAGCGCCACCGCCAGGGGCAGCTCGGGCCGGTACCCGGTGGCCACCCGCCGCGCCAGCCAGGGACGGCGCATGCACATGGCACGGCAGAGCTGCCGCGAGGAGCGGGTGTCGGTGCAGAAGGTGCGCTCGGTCCAGTTCAGGGCCCGCCGGGTGGCGGCCCGCGCCTCGGCCGCGTCGCGGTAGAGCGGCGGGGCGAGCAGCACCAGCGCGCCGACCAGCCGGGGGTGGTGGTGGGCGAGGGCGAGGGCGACCAGGGCGCCGAAGCTGTGCCCCGCGACCACCGCGGGGGCGTCGTCGACGCCGGCCGCCGCCATCGCCGCGACCACCGCGGCCGCGTGACCCTCGAGGGTGTAGCCGGAGGGAGGCCACGGGGAGTCGCCGAAGCCGAGCAGGTCGGGGACGAGCAGCCGGTGGCCGGCGCCGAGGCGGTCGAAGGTGCCGCCCCAGACCCGCCCCGACGCGGGCAGCCCGTGGAGCAGCACCACCGGCGGGCCGCTCCCGCCGGCGCGCCGCGCCACCAGCGGGCCGCAGGGAGTGGCGGGCAGGGGCTCCACCCAGCCGAAGCCGTCCCGGCGCCGCAGCGCCGCCTCCCTGCCCGCGCGCCGGCCCGTCCTCATGGGGCCGAGGCTACCGCAGGCGGTGCGGCGGCACCGACCTGCGATCATCGACTCAGCGGGCCCGGAGCTGGAGGGAGGAGGCATGGACTTCGAGCTCAGCGGCGAGGATGCCGCCTTCCGCGACGAGGTGCGCGGCTGGCTCGCCGCTCACCGCGAGCAGATCGAGCACACCCGGGCGGCCGACTGGGAGGCGGGCGGCGAGGCATTCGAGCGCTACCGCAGCTGGGAGCGCGCCCTCTTCGACGCCGGCCTCGGCGCCGTCGCGTGGCCGCAGGAGTACGGCGGCCGCGGCGCCTCGATGGTGCAGCAGGCGATCTTCAACGAGGAGTACATCCTCGCCGGCGCCCCCGACCGGATCAACCGGCTGGGGATGGGGCTGCTCGGCCCCACCCTCATGGTCCACGGCACCGAGGAGCAGCGGGCCCGCCACCTGCCCCGCATCCTCGCCTGCGAGGAGATCTGGTGCCAGGGCTACAGCGAGCCCGACGCCGGCAGCGACCTCGCCTCGCTGCGCACCCGGGCGGTGCGAGAGGGCGACGAGTTCGTGGTCAACGGCCAGAAGATCTGGACCTCGCTGGGCCGCTTCGGCGACTGGATCTTCACCCTGGTGCGCACCGACCCGGCGGCGCCGAAGCACCGGGGCATCACCTTCCTGCTCATCGACATGCACAGCCCCGGGGTGGAGGTGCGGCCGCTGATGCAGATCGACGGCAGCGCGCGCTTCGCCGAGGTGTTCTTCACCGACGTGCGCGTGCCCGCCGCCAACGTGGTGGGGCGCGTCGACGACGGGTGGCCGGTGGCCATGGCCCTGCTCGGCTTCGAGCGCGGCGGCGGCCTCTACGGGCCGGCGCTCTTCAACCGCATGCTCCGCGACCTGGTCGAGCTCTCCCGCCGCGAGCCGCGCGGGGACGGCGTCGCCGCCGACGACCCCGACGTGCGCCGCCGGGTCGCGCAGGCGTACATCGAGACCCGCGTCTACGAGCTCACCGTGCAGCGCGCGCTCACCCGGCTGGCGCGCGGCGAGCCGCCCGGCCCGGAGGCGTCCCTGAACAAGCTGTACTGGTCGGAGATGAAGGTGCGCCTCGACGAGCTCGCCCTCGACATCCTCGGCCCGCGCGCCGAGCTCGGCCCGGGCTCGCCGGAGGCCGAGCACGACGGCGGCTGGTACGGCGACTACCTCTACGCGCGCGCCGGCACCATCTTCGCCGGCACCTCCGAGGTGCAGAAGAACATCGTCGCCCAGCGCGTGCTGGGCCTTCCCCGCGAGTAGGACGCGCGCATGGACTTCGACTTCTCCCCCGAGCAGTACATGCTCCGCGACACGGTGCGCGACCTGCTCCGCCGCGAGTGCACCCCCGCGGCGGTGCGCGCCGCCTGGGCCTCGCCGACGGGACGCTCGCCGGAGCGCTGGCGGAAGCTCGCCGAGCTCGGCGTGGTCGGCCTGACCGTCCCCGAGGAGCACGGCGGCGCCGGCATGGACGAGGTCGACCTGGTGCTCATCCTCGAGGAGGCGGGGCGCTCGCTCCTCCCCGAGCCGCTGCTGGAGACCACCGCGGTGGGCGCGCCGCTGCTGGCCCGGGCCGGCTCCGACGAGCTCCGGCGGCGCTGGCTGCCACGGATCGCGAGCGGCGAGGCCGGCGTCACCGTGGGCCTGGCCGGCTCGCCGTACGTCGCGGACGCCACCGCCGACCTGGTCATCCTGGAGCGCGAGGGCGCCCTCCACGCGGTCACGCAGGACCGGCTCACGCTGCAGCCGCTGCGCTCGATGGACGGCGCCCGCCGCCTCTTCGCGGTGACCGCCGAGCTGGGCGACGACACCGTCCTCTCGACCTCGCCGGCGGACGCGCGCTGGG
>JAQBPI010000034.1 GCA_028287605.1 Chloroflexota bacterium | reverse complement strand
CGGTGTGCCCCGCCGAGGCCGCGGCGACCGCCCGCAGGGCGCCGGCACCCAGGACGGCGGCGCGAGGCGGTGTCATCGCGTTCTCCGGAGGGCGGTCGTCGGAACCGAACGGATCATAGGGAGCGGGGCGAGGAGGCGACCAACCTGTCTGGCTCGAACTCAGTTTGTATGATGTCCTCGTTATCAGCTCACCCGGGAGTGGAGCATGGCCGAGCAGCCACCCGATCCCCGCCGTGACCCGCGCACGCCTCCCGACCCCGGTCAGGAGGCGGCGCCCGACGCCACCAGCGAGGGCGTCGATCCCCGGGTCGTGCCCGAGGGCGACGAGATCGAGCGCGTCGCCGAGTCGGCCACCGGCCCCGGCGCCGGGGAGTCGGACCTGGTCAAGGTGACCACCCCGCGCACCGTCGACGCCGAGGACATCCCCCACCCTCCGACGCTCGGCGGCCCGTAGCGGGTCGCGGGATGTGTAACAGAGTTGGCTCTCGCAGTCGTCAAGGGTTCACTTCAGACCGGTTCGGTGCGACAATCCCGCCCCCATCCCCCCGGCTCGAGGTGACCCCACATGGCAGCTCCCTCGACCCTGCCGCGCTCCGGCGAGCGCGCCCATCCCGACCCCGCCTTCGTCCGGCTCGCCTCCTGCCCGCAGTGCTCAGGCCGGCGCCGGGTGCTCGTGGAGGTGGGTGGAGAGCTCCGCGGCCGCTGCCTCGGCTGCGGCGCCGAGCTGAGCCTCCCGCTCGCCACCGAGCGCACCCGGCGCATGCGGGTGGTCGGACGCGCCGGCCAGGGCGTGGTGGAGATCAGCTCCGGCAGCTGATCGGGGCCGCCTCGATGCCGCCGCGGCCGGCATGACCCTCGCCACCGGCACCTCGGGGTGGCAGTACCGGGACTGGCGAGGGCGCTTCTACCCGGAGCGTCTCCCCCAGTCGCGCTGGCTGGAGCACTACGCGGCGCGCTTCGCCACCGTCGAGGTCAACAACGCCTTCTATCGCCTCCCCGCCGCCACCACGTTCGAGAGCTGGCGGCAGCGCACCCCCGCCGACTTCGTGATCGCGGTGAAGGCGAGCCGCTACCTCACCCACGTGCGCCGGCTGCGCGATCCCGCCGAACCGGTGGCGCTGCTCCTGTCGCGGATGGAGCCTCTGGGCGACCGCCTCGGACCGGTGCTGCTGCAGCTTCCGCCGACGATGCGTGCCGAGCCCGCACGGCTCGACGACACCCTCGCCTGCTTCCCCGCCGGGGTGCGCGTCGCGGTGGAGATGCGCCACCGGTCGTGGTTCGTCCCCGAGGTGCGCGACCTGCTGGAGCGCCGCGGCGCCGCCCTCTGCCTCGCCGACCGCGACTCGCGCCCGGTGACCCCGCTGTGGCGCACCGCCGACTGGGCGTATCTCCGCCTCCACGCCGGCCGCGGCGCCAGCCGGCCCGGCTATGGCGACACCGCGCTGCGGTCGTGGGCGCTGCGGCTCGCCGAGCTCTGGGGGCGCGACGTCGACGGCTTCGTCTACTTCAACAACGACCAGCGCGCCTGCGCGGTGCGCGACGCGGCCCGCTTCGCCGTGCTGGCGCGCCGCCTCGGTCTCGAGGTCACCCGGGTGCCCCTCGCCGCCGAGCTGTCCGGGGCCTGCGTCGCCTAGAGGTCGATGCGCTCGTGGCCGGCGTACACGTTCATGCCGCCGTCGCGCAGGAACCCGACCAGGGTCATGCCCGCCTCCTCGGCGAGCTCGATGGCGAGGCTCGACGGCGCCGACACCGCCGCGAGCACGGGGATGCCGGCGAGCAGCGCCTTCTGGACGAGCTCGAAGCTGGCCCGGCCGGAGGCGAGGATGAGGTGCGAGCGCAGCGGCAGCCGCCCGTCGGTGGCCGCCCAGCCGATCACCTTGTCGAAGGCGTTGTGCCGGCCCACGTCCTCGCGGACGCACAGCAGCCGGCCACCGGAGTCGAAGAGGGCGGCGGCGTGGAGCCCGCCGGTGCGGTCGAAGACCCGCTGTGCCTCGCGAAGCCTCGCCGGCAGCTCGGCGAGCAGGCCGGGGGAGACCCGCACCGGGTCGTCCGCCACCTCCCACCGCGCCCGGGTGCGCACCGCGTCGAGGCTGGCGCGGCCGCACAGCCCGCACGAGGAGCTGACGTAGAAGGCGCGGGCCCGGGCGGGGTCGAAGCCCGGAGCCGAGGCGGTGAGCTCCACCTCGAGGATGTTGTGCCGCCCGTCGGCCGCGACCTCGCAGGTGCGGATGGACGCGATCTGCTCCGCCCCCGCGATCACGCCCTCGGTGACCAGGAATCCGACGGCGAGGTCGAAGTCGTGGCCGGGGGTGCGCATCGTCACCGCCACCGGCACGCCGCCGGCGCGGATCTCCATCGGCTCCTCGATCACCACGGCGTCGGTGGTCCACGAACGGCCCTGGGGGCCGAGGCGCAGCAGCCTCCGCCGGCCGCTCGCCGCGGGGGCCATCAGCCGCCGCTCGCCTCGGACAACCCCGGCGGCGGCAGCGCGACGGCGGGTGCGGAG
>JAQBPI010000027.1 GCA_028287605.1 Chloroflexota bacterium | reverse complement strand
GAGGTTCTTCCCGCCGCAGGCGGACCACGGCGGGTATGGTGGCTCCCCGTGGGCCTGCTTGGCCTGTTTCCGCTGCATGCCGCGGGGCGCTCTGGCCGGCCTGGCGCGCTGGATGCCTTCGTCTCGTCCTACATCCCGACAATGCGGATGCTCGCGTACGCACACGAGCGGCCGCCGGCGGCCGCCCGGCGCCAGCTCACCGTCGCGCTCGCGCACACACCCGGGCTGCCTGACCTGCCCGGCACCATCGCCGAGGCGTGTGACCTGACCAGGAGCCAGGCGAGCATCCCGCCGCTGCTGGATACGGGAGCCACCGTCGACCGGGTGCGGGCCGCCCTGCCCGACGCCACCTGGGCGCACTTCGCCTGCCACGCCCAGGCCGACTACTCCGCGCCATCCAGCGGAGGGCTGCGCCTCAGCGACGGCATGTTGACCATCCCGGAGGTCAGCCGGCTCCGGCTCGCCAACGCCGAGCTGGCGTACCTGTCGGCCTGCTCGACCGCCCATCGCAGCCGCGACCATGCCGATGAGTCGGTCAACCTGGCCTCGGCGTTCCACCTGGCCGGGTTCCGTCACGTCATCGCGAGCCTCTGGCCACTGCAGGACGACATCGCCGCCGACGCCTCCCGGCGCTTCTACCGTGCGATCCCGCACGGCCCCTCGGCGGCGGACGCGCCCCTGGCGCTGCACCGGGTCACGCACGGACTGCGCGACCAGCATCCTGATCGCCCCGACCTGTGGGCCGGCCTGATCCACAGCGGGCCGTAGGCAGGCAACCGGGCAGAGCACGCTGCCCCGCGGCTAGAAGCTAGACGTTGAAGCGGAAGTGCACCACGTCGCCGTCCTGCATCACGTAGTCCTTGCCCTCCAGCCGGAGGCGGCCGAGCTTGCCGACGGCGGCGTACGAGCCCGCCTCGATCAGGGTGGGGGCGTCCACGACCTCGGCGCGGATGAAGCCGCGGGCGAAGTCGGTGTGGATCGTCCCGGCGGCGTCGAGGGCGGTCTCGCCGGTGCGCAGGGTCCAGGCGCGCACCTCCTTCTCGCCCGCGGTGAAGAAGGAGACGAGGTGGAGCAGGCCGTAGGCGGAGCGGGCGAGCCGGTTGAGCCCCGGCTCGGCGAGGCCGAGGGTGGCGAGGAACTCCGCCTGGTCGGCGGGGTCGAGCTCGACGATCTCCGACTCGATCCGGGCGGAGAGCCGCATCGCCTCGCCCCCGCTCTCGCGGGCGCGCACCTCGATGGCGGCGGCGCCCTCGGTGCTCGCGGCGCTGTCCTCGTCGACGTTGACCACCACCAGCAGCGGCTTCAGGGTGAGCGGGAAGAGTTCGCGGAGGTGGTCGCGCTCCTCGGCGGTGAAGCCGGCGGTGCGCAGCGGGCGGCCGGTGTCGAGGTGCTCGCGGGCGCGCTGCAGCGTGGCGATCACGTCCAGCTCCTTCTCCTTGGCGAGCCGGGCGGTGCGCTCGGTGCGGTCGAGGCGGCGGGTCACGGTGTCGAGGTCGGCGAGCACCAGCTCGAGCTCGAGCAGGTCGACGTCTCTGAGTGCATCCACGGTGCCCTCGACATGGGTCACGTCGGGGTCGTCGAAGGCGCGCACCACCAGGGCGATGGCGTCGGTCTCGCGGATGTGGCCGAGGAACTGGTTGCCGAGGCCCTCGCCCCGGCTGGCGCCGCGCACCAGCCCGGCGATGTCCGTGAACGTGACCGTGGCGGGGATGATCTTCGGCGGCGAGAAGATCGCCGCCAGCGCGTCGAGGCGGGGGTCGGGAACCGGGACCACCCCGGTGTTCGGCTCGATGGTGGTGAACGGGTAGTTCCCCACCGCGGCGCCCGCCTGGGTGAGGGCGTTGAAGAGGGTCGACTTGCCCGCGTTGGGGAGGCCGACGATGCCGACGCTCAGCGCCACCGGCTCATCCCTCCTTCTCGCCGACGCCGCCGATGAGCTCGCGCACCCGGCCGCGCAGCCGCTCTCGGCTCAGCACCACGCGGCCGCCGCAGCCGGCGCAGGCGAGGCGCACGTCGAGCCCCACCTGGGTCACCACCATCCGCTCGGAGCCGCAGACGTGGGCGGCGCGCAGCGCGATCAGGTCGCCCACCTCGGGCCGGTAGCGGAGCCGGCCGTCGGGGCCCCGCTCGGCGCGCCCCGGGGAGGTCTCCTCTCGGGGGGACTCCCCCCCATCGGTCTCGGCCATCTCACAGCTCGTCGAGCTGGTAGGCGCGGTGGAGGGCGCGCACCGCGTCGCCGACCTGGTCGCGGGAGACCAGGCAGGTGATGCGGATCTCGCTGGTGCTGATCATCTTGATGTTGATGCCGGAGTCGGCCAGGGTGCGGAACATGGTGGCGGCGATGCCCGGGTAGTTCAGCATCCCGGTGCCGACGATCGACACCTTGGCGACGTCGCTGGCGGTGTCGAACCCCTCGGCGCCCACCACCGCGGCGACGTCGGCGACCACCTTCGCCGCCTGGCGCAGCTCCGACTCGGCGATGGTGAAGGAGAGGTCGGTGCTGCCGTCGTGGCCGACGTTCTGGACGATGACGTCGACGCTGATGTGGTGGTCGGCGAGCGGGCCGAAGATCGCGGCCGCGACCCCGGGCCGGTCGGGGACGCGCAGCAGCGTGACCTTGGCGACGTCGGTCTCGTGGGCGATCCCACGGACCTTCTGGCGATCTTCCAACTGGGGATGCCTGCAGATGACCGTGCCGGGGCTCTCGTCGAACGAGGATCGTACCCAGATGGGCGTCTCGTACGCCTCGCCGATCTCCACCGCTCGCGGGTGCATCACCTTGGCACCGACGGCGGCGAACTCGAGCATCTCCTCGTAGGAGATCTCGGGGATGGGCCGCGCCTCGGGCACCAGCCGGGGATCGGCGGTGTACACGCCCCGGACGTCGGTGTAGATCTCGCAGTGGTCGGCGCGGAGCGCGCAGGCCAGCGCCACCGCGGTGGTGTCGGAGCCGCCGCGACCGAGGGTGGCGATGTCGAGCGCCTCGGTCACCCCCTGGAAGCCGGCCACCACCACCACCCGGCCGCGGCCGAGCTCGTCGACGATGCGCTCGGGGACGATGTCGAGGATGCGCGCCTTGCGGTGCGCCGTGCTCGCCCGGATGCCCGCCTGCGGCCCGGTCAGGGAGATGGCGTCGACGCCCATGCCGATCAGGGTCATGGCCAGCAGCGGCGCGGTCACGGTCTCGCCGGTGGCGAGCAGCTGGTCCATCTCCCGCGACGGCGGCTCGTCGTTGAGCGCGTGGGCGAGGGCGACCAGCTGATCGGTTGTCTTGCCCATGGCGCTGACCACCACCACCACCCCCTCGCCGCGCTGGCGGGACCGGCGCACCCGCGCGGCGACCGCCCGGATCCGCTCCGGGGTGGCCACGCTGCTGCCCCCGTACTTCTGGACGACCTGACTCACGCGGACACCGGCGGCTGCGCCGCCGAGGGCGGAGGAAGGATCTTTCATTCCGGCTCTTCTCGGTCCGATCGCGGGCTTTCCGTGGCGTTCTCGACTCCCATCGCTCTCCGTTTCGACGTGCCGGCTACGCCGTCACGTCGACGCGCGCCCCATAGTTGCGCACCCGGCTCACGATGCTCCGCCCGCGCAGGCCGCAGCGGCCCGCGGCGCGCATGAAGCCCTCCTGCACCGCCTCCGGCGCGCCCGAGACCAGGGCGATCACCGCCGGGCCGGCCCCGCTCAGGGCGGCCCCGCAGGCGCCTCCCTCGAGGGCGCCGGCGATCAGCTCGGGCATCGCCGGGTAGAGCGCCGAGCGCGCCGGCTGGTGCCAGCGGTCCTCCATCGCCCAGCGCAGCGTGGGCCAGTCGCGGGTGGCGACGGCGCGGATGAGGAGGGCGCACCGCGACGCGTTGTGGACCGCGTCGGCGCGGGTGAAGGCCCCCGCCACCACCCGGCGGGCGAGCGCCGTCTCCAGCTCGAGGTCGGGGATGAAGACCACCGCGCAGAGCTCCTCGGGCACCTCCATGGTTACCGACGGAGCCCCCGGGGTGACCACCACCAGGCCGCCGAGCAGGGCCGCCGCGGCGTTGTCGGGGTGGCCCTCCAGCCCGGAGACGAACTCGATGATCGACTGCTCGTCCCAGGGGGCCCCGTTCAGCGCGGTCGCCACGAGCGTGCCCCCCAGCGCCGCCGCCGCGCTCGAGCCGAGGCCGCGGCGGAAGGGGATGCGGTTGACGCAGCGGATGTGCACCCCGTCGGCGGGGGCGCCGAGCTCGGCGCAGGCGGCCGTGTAGGCGCGCACCACCAGGTTGCGGGCGGGGTCGTGGAGCTCGTCGGGGGCGCCGGGGCCGGGGTCGACCGAGATCCCCGGCTCGCCGGTGCGCTCCCCCTCCACCTCGTTCTGCAGCTCGAGGGCGAGGGCGAGCACGTCGAAGCCCGGGCCGAGGTTGGCTGCGGTGGCGGGCACGGCGATGCGGACGCGCACGGACGGGGACCTCTACAGCTTCAGCAGCCGGGCGATGTTCTCGACGTCCTCGTCCACCGGGATGGGGGCGGCGAGGTCGCGGCGGGCCGCGTCGGGGTCCTTGAGGCCGTTGCCGGTGAGCACGCAGACGGCCCGCGTCCCCGGGGCCACCTGGCCGGCGCGCACCGCCTTGGCGAGCACCGCGAGCGACGCCGCCGAGGCGGGCTCGGCGAAGATCCCCTCCGAGGAGGCCAGCCAGCGCTGCGCGGTGATGATCTCCCCATCGGTGACCGAGTCGATCAGCCCCTCGGACTCGTCGCGGGCGCGCACCGCCTGCTCCCAGCTGGCGGGATTGCCGATGCGGATCGCCGAGGCCACCGTCCTCGGCCGCTCGACCACCCGGCCGAGCACGATCGGTGCGGCGCCCTCGGCCTGCCCGCCGATCATCCGCGGCAGCCGGCTGCACAGGCCGTCGGCGTGGTACTCGCGGAAGCCCCGCCAGTAGGCGGTGATGTTGCCGGCGTTGCCCACCGGGATGGCGAGCACCTCGGGAGCGTCGCCGAGCTGGTCGACGATCTCGAAGGCGGCGGTCTTCTGCCCCTCGATGCGGTAGGGGTTGACGCTGTTCACGAGGGTCACGGGGTAGCGGTCGCAGAGCTCGCGCACCGCCCGCAGCGCCCGGTCGAAATTGCCCTTGATGGCCAGAACCTTGGCGCCGTAGATCTGCGCCTGGAGGAGCTTGCCCTGGGCGATCTTGCCGCTGGGCACGACCACGATGGCGCGCAGCCCGAAGCGCGCCGCGTAGGCCGCCGCCGAGGCGCTGGTGTTCCCGGTCGAGGCGCAGATGATCGCCTGGCTGCCCGCCTCCATCGCCTTGGCCACGGCCATCACCATGCCCCGGTCCTTGAAGGAGCCGGTGGGGTTGAGACCCTCGAACTTGAAGTGCAGCGAGCCCAGCCCCAGGGTGGAGGCGATGGTGTGGGACTCGATGCAGGGGGTGCCGCCCTCGTTGAGGGTGATCCGCGGGGTGCTCTCGGTGAGCGGCAGCCGGTCGCCGTAGCGGAGGATCACGCCCTGGCGCCGGCGGTCGTCGCCGTAGCCGCCCCGGGAGCGCTCGCTCCCCGCCGTCGCGCTCGCCTCGTACAGGTCGGTCACATCGCCTCCTCGGGGATGAGGGCGCGCAGGAAGGCGGGGATGCCGTACACCGTCTCGAGCGCGGTCAGCCGCTCCCGGGCGGTGCGCAGGTCCCCCTCTCGCGCCGGATGGGTCAGGATCACCAGCTCGGCGGCGGCGTGCTCCACGATCAGCTGCTTCTGGAGGACCGCGGAGATGCTGATGCCGAGATCGCCGAGGATCTTCGCCACCTCGGCGAGGACGCCGGAGCGGTCGGCGACGTGGAGACGCAGGTAGGCGGCGGTGCGCACCTCGTCGATGGGGCGCACCCGGCGGGGGCGGGTGACGTCGACGGAGATCCGGTTGTCGACCCCCTTGCGCATCGACAGCACCAGGTCGATGACGTCGCCCACCACCGCGCTCGCGGTCGGGCGCCCGCCCGCACCCTGGCCGTAGAGGAGCACGGTGCCCACCAGGTCGCCCTCGATCACGACCGCGTTGTAGGCGTCGTGGACGGCGGCGAGGAGGTGGCTCTGGGGGATCAACGCGGGATGCACGCGCAGCTCCACCTCGTCGCCGTGGTCGCGCGCATAGGCGAGCAGGCGGATGGCGTAGCCCATGTCCGCCGCGTAGCGGAAGTCGACGGGGTCGAGCCCGCGGATGCCCTCGCGATACACGGCGTCGGGGTCGATGCGGCCGTGAAAGGCGATCGTGGACATGATGGTGAGCTTGAAGGCGGCGTCCCAGCCCTCGACGTCATAGGTGGGGTCGGCCTCGGCGAACCCCAGCCGCTGCGCCTCGGCGAGCGCGTCGTCGAAGGCGGCGCCGTCGCGCGCCATCCGGTCGATGATGAAGTTGGTGGTGCCGTTGATGACCGCCTGGATGCGCGAGATGTGGTTGGCGAGGAGGTCGATCTTGAAGGTGCTGATCAGCGGGATGCCGCCCCCCACCGCGGCCTCGAAGTAGACGTCGACGCCGCGCCGCTTGGCCAGCTGGAGGAGCTCGGGCCCGTGGTGGGCCATGACCTCCTTGTTCGCCGTCACCACCGGCTTGCCGGCGTCGATGGCCCGCTCGATGTAGGTCCGGGCCGGCTCCATGCCGCCCATGAGCTCGATGACCACGCCGATGCCCGGGTCCTCGAGGATCTCCGAGGCGTCGGTGGTGAGCTGCGCCCCCGAGGGCAGGTAGGTGCGCTGCTTGGCGGCGTCGCGCACCAGCACGCGTGCCAGCTCGACCGGCCCCCCGGTGCGCTCGGTCACCAGCTCCCGCTGGCACTCCAGCCGCTCGGCGACCTGTGAGCCGACGATGCCGAGCCCGAGCAGCCCCACTCTGACCGTTTCCATCTCGGCCGGGAAGTCTACGGGCCGCGCTCTCGGCGGCGTTCTCACGCGCGGCCGGGGTGTCTCGGCCGATCTGCCGCGGCCCCGCGCGGATCTCAACCGGCGGCAGAACTACGAGAACGTCCAGGTATCCCCCAGCAGCTGGACGGAGGTGGTCCCCGCGAACAGGACGAGCATGCCACGGGGATCCGAGGCCATCACGGCGCCGCTGCGCGGCGGGGGGGAGGTGGCGGGGTGGAGCTGGGTCCAGGTGTGGCCGTCGAAGGTCCAGGTGGCGTCGACGGGGCAGTGGCCGGCGGGGCAGTCGCCGCCGAAGAGCACGACGCGGTGCGCCGCGGCCTCGTAGCCGATCGCGGCCCCGCTCGGCGGCGGGGTGCCGGCGACGCCGAGGGGGTGCCAGTCGCCGCCGTCCCACCTCCAGGTCGAGGCCGGGTGGTCGGCGGCGGCGGGGCTGACCAGCAGCAGTCCGCCGAGGTCGGGGGCGGTCACCAGCGCGCCGGCGGGCGGGGTGGTGTGGGGATGGAGCTGGGTCCAGGCGGACCCGTCCCAGCTCCAGGTCTGGGCCGTCTGGGTGGAGGCCCCGGTCACCAGGATGACGGCGCGGCGGCCCGGGTCCCAGGCCATGGCGGCGTTGCGCAGGCCGGGCGGGGAGCTCTTCGGCGCCTGGCGCTTCCAGGCCGAGCCGTTCCAGGTCCAGGTGGCGTCGAAGGGAACCGGGGCGCCGGTGTCGTCGAGGCCCTGGCCGCCGAAGAGCACCACCACCGAGTGGGCGGCGTCGTACGCCATCACCGCGCCGGTGCGCGCCGGGGGCTCGGGGTCGGGATGGGGCTCGGTCCAGCCGGAGCCGTCCCACACCCAGGTGCCGCCGAGCACCGGGGGCACCTGGCCGAGCGGCGAGGCCGAGCCTCCGAAGAGCAGCACCTGGTGGCGGGCCTCGTCGGTGACCATGGCCGCCCCGGTCCGCGGCGGCGGGCAGCCGGCCGGGGCCCGCTCGACCCACGGGGTGGGGGGCAGGGCGCCCTGCGGGGATGCGGCCGCCTCGCCC
>JAQBPI010000002.1 GCA_028287605.1 Chloroflexota bacterium | reverse complement strand
GAAGGCGTCGACGGCCAGGGCGGCGGCAGCATGGGTGGCCGCGCTGCCCGCGGCGTCCTCGGCGGCGTCGAGCCGGCGGCGCAGGACGGCCACCCGACTCGCCCAGAGCCAGATGATCACCGCCTCGGCGAGCACCAGCAGGGCGAGGGCGACGATGACCTCGTTGTGGTGGTCGCTGAGGAAGCGGTCAAGTCCGTCGACGTACGTCTGCATGTCCACCTCGCTCAGGCCGGCGGGCATCCGCCCGGCTCAGGCGAGACTAGCACCGCCTCGCGGCGCCCCCGGACGGTACCGACAGACTGTGGAGCCGTCGTTACGGGGGCGTTGCCCGCCGGTCCTCAGGCTGCCTTGCCGCAGTTCTTGGCGTGCTTGATGATGCGCTCGCGCTTGGGCTCGCCGGGCTGGCGGGTGTGACGGAACGCGATCTCCACGCTGATCTCGTTCTGCCGCATCAGGTTGCTGCAGATCGGGCAGCGCAGCTTGGTGAGGATGTCCTTCTGGGATGTGACTCCCTTGGACTCCTTGATCGTGTTGGCCATGACGGCGGCTCCTGTGGCCTCTCGTGAGGCGGCTGGCGACGGGCGCGGCTCCACCGCCGCTGCCCGCGTCATTGTAGGCCGCGGCCGCTCACGGGGCGGCGCGTGCCCGGGCCGTCACCGCTCCCACCCGGCCGGGTACCATCCCGCGCTCGTGAGAACCTCCACCCTCCCCCGGCGCCTGCTCACCCTGGCGGGCGCATCCGCGCTGGTGCTGCTGAGCGGCTGCGGCGCCACCGACACCGCAGTCACCTCGCCGACCCCCGACATCGGCGGGGCGGCGGGCGCCTCGAACACCGCCACCGCCTCGGGCAACTGCGCGAGCGTGAAGCCGCGCACCGACGACTTCCACCAGGCGGTGACCCTGACCACCACCACCGCAGACGGGCTCAAGTACGGTGACATCGACCCGGGCAGCGGAGCCCAGGCCGCCACCAGCCAGCACATCACCATGCAGTACACCGGCTGGCTCCAGGACGGCTCCAGCTTCGACAGCTCGCGCAAGGCGGGTGGTCAGCCCTTCCCCTTCACCCTCGGCAACGGCGACGTCATCAAGGGCTGGGACGAGGGCATCGTGGGGATGCACCTCGGCGGTGTCCGCCGCCTGGTGATCCCGCCGGCGCTCGCCTACGGCCCCTCCGGGCGGCCTCCGGTGATTCCGGCCAACGCCACCCTCACGTTCGACGTCCAGCTGCTCTGCATCGGCTAGCCGCGGGCGGCGCGCACGTACCGGGCCGCGAGGCGGGGGTGGGTGATCGCCAGCCGGGCGAGGTGGCGGGGGCGGAAGTCGGTACGCAGCGAGGCGGTGACGAACCACGACGGGGTGCTGCCGATGGCGCTGACGGCCGCGTCCCAGCGGGCGTCCACGAAGCCGCTCAGCGCGCGGTTCACCCGGTAGGCGACCGCGAAGTCGCGGCGGTGGCGGGCGTGCCAGCGCCGCTCGAAGCGGTGCAGCGCAGCCGCGTCGCCGCTGCGCACCGCCTCGCCGAGCGCCCGCCCCGCGGCCTCGCCGGCGCCGATGGCATAGCGGATGCCCTCGCCCACCAGCGCGGACGCGTGCGAGGCGGCGTCGCCGACACAGACCACCCCACCCTGGACCATGGGGACCCGCAGCGGGGCGACGGGGATCAGCCCGGCGTGCTGCTCGACCGGCTGGGCGCCGCGGAGGGTCTCGGCCAGGGCGGGGAGGGCGAGCAGGGCGTCGAGCAGCCGCCGCGGGTCGGCGTCGCTGTCGGGGC
Organism: Chloroflexota bacterium; assembly: GCA_028287605.1. Classification (GTDB taxonomy): domain Bacteria; phylum Chloroflexota; class Dormibacteria; order Aeolococcales; family Aeolococcaceae; genus CF-96. Next base: position 916 of record JAQBPI010000002.1, on the reverse strand, counting down.
GCATCACCCCCACCCCGACGCGGATGCGCCCGGGGCGGTAGGGGAAGAGCCAGGCGTAGCCGCTGGGCGCGAGGCGCTCGCCGACGATCAGCCAGCAGGTGCCGGCGGGAGCGTTGGGAGCGGCCATGTCCAGCTCTGCGCCGACGGCGCGCCGGGGGTAGGCGGGGTGCATCCCCACCGCGGCGGAGAGCACCGCGGCGGTGCCGGTGGCGTCGACGGCGTGGCGGGCGCGCAGCTCGCGGGGGCCGCCGCTGCCGCGGGCCTCGAGCACCACCCCCCCGGACTCGCTGCGGGCGCCGGTGACGGTGGTGCGCAGCCGCAGCTCCACCCCGGCGGCGGCGGCCCGCTCGGCGAGCCGCTGGTAGAGGGCGCGGACGTCGAGGACGCAGACCACCGGGCGCTCGAAGCCGACCACCGCCTCGGTGCTGGGGCCGAGGAAGCGCACCTCGGTGACCGGGTTGTAGAGGTCGGCGTCGACGCCGAGCGCCTCCAGGTCGGCGATGAAGCTCCCGCCGCTGGTGCGGGTGGGGATGCCGAAGGCGCTCTCACGCTCGACCAGCAGCACCCGTGCCCCCGCCTCGGCGGCGGTGCGCGCCGCGCTCAGCCCGGCCGGGCCGCCCCCGGCCACCACCACGTCATGGTCGTCCATCACGGTGGATGATGCCCGCTCAGGTGCGCGCCACCGCGTCGGCCACCAGGCGGGCGACGGCGAGGCTGGCGGTGGCGGCGGGGGAGGGGGCGTTGGCCACCACCACCACCGGGCCGCGGCGGGCGAGGAGGAAGTCGTCGGCGAGCCGGCCCCGGCCGTCCACCGCCTGGGCGCGCACCCCCGAGGGTCCGGGCAGGAGGTCGTCCGCGGTCACCGCGGGGATCAGCCGGCGCAGCGCCCGGGCGAGCAGGCGGCGGCTGTGGTCGT
>JAQBPI010000256.1 GCA_028287605.1 Chloroflexota bacterium | reverse complement strand
GGTGTCGGCGTCGACCACCCGCACCGCGCCGCGGGCCACCGAACGGTGGAGCGGTGTGCCCGCCTCGACGGTGAGCTCGTAGCAGGAGAGGTGGCCGGGGTCGAGCTCGAGCAGGCGCTCGACGGTGGCCTGCCAGCGGCGGTCGTCGAGGCCCGGAACGGCGTAGATCAGGTCGCAGCTGAGCCGCTCGAAGCCCCCCGCCCGCACCTCGCCCACCGCGGCGAGGGCACGCTCGGGGCCGTGCACCCTGCCCAGGAAGGCGAGCACGTCCGGCTCCAGGCTCTGCACCCCCAGCGAGACCCGGTTGCAGCCCGCCTCGCGCCATGCGGCGGCGCGCTCGGCGCTGGTGCTGGAGGGATTGGCCTCGATGGTGACCTCGGCGCCGGGAGCGAGGTCGAATCCCGAGCGCACCTCGTCGAGCACCGCCCGCAGCCGCGCCGGCTCGATCAGGCCGGGGGTGCCGCCGCCGATGAAGACGGTGTCGAGCACGGTGCCGGGAAGGGCGGTGGCGAGCCGGCGGATCTCGGAGCGGAGCGCCTCGACGTAGGCCGCCTCGCCCCGCCGCCCCGCCACCGAGGCGAAGTCGCAGTACTCGCACTTGCGCTCGCAGAAGGGGATGTGGAGGTAGAGGGATCGCACGTCCGCGGTCACCGGCGCAGCCTCCGCCGCGGCATCCAGAACCGGCGGTAGAGGTACGGGTGGAGGAGGCTTCCGGCCACCAGGGCGACCACGTCGGCCAGCGCGCCTCCGGCGAGGGCGCCCGCGTGCACCTGGCCGGCCTCCCCCACGCCGCGACCGCCGCCGAGGTGGAGGGCGAGCTGCCACAGGCTGGAGAGCAGGATGAGCACGACCGCCGCCACCGAGAGGGTCTCGACGACGCGCATCGGCCGGCTCTCCCGGGCCAGCCGCATCGCGACCGGCATCGCGATCACGTACGCGGCGAGCAGCTGCGCCTGCTGCAGCAGCGACACGGGGGCGAGGGCCACGACCAGGTAGACCACGAAGCCGTAGCGGTGCCCGTCGCGGGCGAGGTCGAGCAGGGCGAGGGGCACCTGGAGGGCGGCGACCAGCCCGGCGAGGATGAGCAGCGAGCGCACCGACCAGGGCTGCGGCTCGGAGGGATCGGCGGCGTCCGGCAGGGCGGCGGCGGCCGCGGGGCGGGGTGCGCGAGCCAGGTCGGGCGCCGCTCCGGGGGCGGAGGCCGCCCGTGCCGCTCGCTTCTTCTGGGCGCGTGGCACCGGCCTACTCGTCGAGCTGCAGGACGGCCATGAAGGCCTCCTGCGGAATGTCGACGTTGCCGACCCGCTTCATCCGCTTCTTGCCCTCCTTCTGCTTCTCGAGCAGCTTGCGCTTGCGCGTGATGTCGCCGCCGTAGCACTTGGCGATGACGTCCTTGCGCTGCGCCGAGACGGTCTCGCGGGCGATGATCTTCCCGCCGATCGCCGCCTGGATGGGCACCTCGAAGAGCTGGCGGGGGATCAGCTTCTTGAGCCGCTCCACCAGCCTGCGGCCCTGCTCGTGGGCCTTGTCGCGGTGGACGATCATGCTCAGCGCGTCGACCGGCTGGCCGGTCACCAGCACGTCGAGCTTGACCAGCTTCTCGGCGCGAAAGCCGTTCATCTCGTAGTCGAGGGAGGCGTAGCCCTTGCTCCGCGACTTCAGCTGGTCGTAGAAGTCGTGGATGATCTCGCCGAGGGGGAGGTCGTAGCTGAGCACCACCCGGTCGCCGGCCTGGTACTGCATGTCGAGGAACTCGCCGCGGCGCTCCTGGCAGAGCTCCATCATCGCGCCGACGTACGCCTTCGGCACCATCACCGTGGCCTTGGTGCGCGGCTCCTCGATGGCCTCGATGTGGGTGGGATCGGGGAGCATCTCGGGGTTGTCGACGGCGATGACGTCGCCGTTGCGCAGCCGCACCCGGTACTCGACGGTGGGCGCGGTGGCGATCAGCGACAGCCCCGACTCGCGCTCCAGCCGCTCCTGGACGATCTCCATGTGGAGCAGCCCGAGGAAGCCGCAGCGGAAGCCGAAGCCCAGCGCCGCCGACGACTCCGGCTCCCACACCAGGGAGGCGTCGTTGAGCTGGAGCTTGCCGAGCGCCTCCTTCAGCTCCTGGACGTCCTCGCTGTCGATGGGGAACAGGCCGGCGAAGACCATCGGGGTGGCCTGCCGGTAGCCGGGCAGCGGCGCCGCGGTGGGCCGCTCGGCGTCGGTGATGGTGTCGCCGACGCGGCTGTCGCCGACGTTCTTGATCGACGCGATCACATAGCCCACCTCACCGGAGGCGAGCTCGCCGATTGGGGTCATCACCGGCCGGAACACGCCGACCTCGTCGACGACGAAGTCCTTCCCGCTGTGCATCATGCGCATCCGCATCCCCGGGCGGATCGAGCCGTCGACGATGCGCACGTAGACGACGACGCCGCGGTAGATGTCGTACTTGCTGTCGAAGATCAGCGCCTTCAGCGGAGCGTCGGGATCTCCCGTGGGCGGTGGCACCCGCTGCACCACCGCCTCGAGGATGTCGCGGGTGCCGATGCCCTCCCGCGCGCTGGCGAGGATGCAGTCCTCGCCGGGCAGGCCGATCACCTCCTCGATCTCCTTGCGCACCAGCTCCGGGTCGGCGGCGGGCAGGTCGATCTTGTTGATCACCGGCACGATCGCGAGGTCGTTCTCCAGCGCCTGGTAGACGTTGGCGAGGGTCTGCGCCTCGATGCCCTGGGCGGCGTCGACCACGAGGATGGCGCCGTCGCACGCCGCCAGCGAGCGCGACACCTCGTACGCGAAGTCGACGTGCCCCGGGGTGTCGATGAGGTTCAGCTCGTAGGTCTCACCGTCGGAGGCGGTGTACTTCAGCCGCACCGCCTGCGCCTTGATGGTGATGCCCCGCTCGCGCTCGAGGTCGAGGGTGTCGAGCAGCTGGTCCTGCATGTCCCGCATCGCGACCGTGTCGGTGAACTCGAGCAGCCGGTCGGCGAGCGTCGACTTTCCGTGGTCGATGTGGGCGATGATCGAGAAGTTGCGGATACGCCGCATCGCCTCGTCCTGATCCTGGCTCACGGGCGCAAGTCTAGCCACACGGCGCCGAATGGCCGGTCAGCGGGGGCAGCCGGCGAGGAGCCGGCCGTCCACCGAGGACCGGCCGTGGCCGGGGCGAGCGCCCGGGCCACCGCCTCGCTCGCCGCCAGCGGGGGCCCTGGTCCCTCCCTTCCCCCGGGTGGAGGGGTATCTCGCGAGAATCGTCTACCCGTATCATCGGGTCATGCGGTCAGCCGGCGGTCAGCAGCCCCACGGCGGACCTCGACCCGACCCCACCGGGGGCAGGCGGGCCCTGGTGCTCTGTGGCGGTGGGATCACCGGCCTCGCCTACGAGATCGGGGCGCTGCGAGCGCTGGACGACCTGCTCGTCGACCTCACCGTCAACGACTTCGACATCTTCGTGGGCACCAGCTGCGGGTCGATCGCCGGCGCCCTGCTCGCCAACGGCGTGAGCCCCTCGGCGATGGCGATGGGGCTGGCGGGGACCAACCGCGACCTCCGTCCGCCCACCCAGCTCGCCCTCTACCGGCCCAACGTCGGAGAGCTGGCCAGCCGGATGCTCCGCCTCCCCGGCGTGCTCCGGCAGATGGCCTGGGAGCTGGCCCGCCACCCCGGCAGGCTCGGCGGGCTCGACTTCCTCGGCATGCTGAGCCCGCTGCTGCCCACCGGGATCTTCGATCACGGGGCGCTCTCCGGCTACCTGCACACCATCTTCAGCCTGCCCGGGCTCACCGACGACTTCCGCGAGCTCGACGCCGAGCTCCACGTCGTCGCCTGCGCCCTCGACTCTGACGAGCGGGTGGTGTTCTCGCGCTTCCACAACGCCCACGTCCCCATCAGCCGGGCGGCGGCGGCGAGCTCGGCGCTGCCGGTGCTCTTCAAGCCGATCCGCATCGACGGCGTCGACTACCTCGACGGCGGCATCAAGGGGAACGCGTCGATCGACGTCGCCGTCGAGCAGGGGGCGAGCCTGATCGTCGTGGTCAACCCCATCGTCCCCCTCGACGCGCGCGCCATGAACGTCCCCGACGCGATGCGCCACACCATGGGCAGCCGGCTCAGCGACCTCGGCCTGCGCGCCGTCTACAACCAGGTGCTCCGCGGCATGCTCCACGACGGGCTGCGCGACCACATCCGCACCGTGCGCAACCGCCATCCCGACGTGGACATCCTGCTCATCGAGCCGCGTCCCGACGACGAGAAGATGTTCTTCCACGAGATCATGTCGTACTCGGCGCGGCTGATGGTCCTGCAGCACGGCTACGAGTCGGTCTCCACCGGCCTCTACGACACCTGGGGCTACCTGCGCCGCATCCTCCCCCGCCACGGCGTGCACATCACCCGGCGGGTGCTCGACCGCAAGCCCACCGAGGTGCCGGTCGAGGTCAGCACCGGCGTGCTCCAGCGGCTGCTGCGCCAGACCGTCCTCGACCGGCGTCCCCGCCGCCTCGACGAGGAGTCGGACGAGGAGCTGCAGGCGATCGGCTGAGGGTTCAGCACCGGGGCATCACCGCCTCGTGGTTCTCGAGCCAGGAGGCGATCACGGCGGTGGTGGCGGGCGAGTAATGACCGTTCACCAGGCCGCGGCGTTGCGGAGCGGGGCCCTCAGTCGGCGCCGACGGCGTTGCGGAGGATCTCGCCGATGTTGACGGTGCGCTGGCCGCCGTGGGCGGAGGGCTTGACCCGATGGGCCAGCACCGTCGGCGCCACCAGCTCGACCTCCTTCAGGCCGACGCGGGGCCGTCCCTCGTACGCGGTGAGCGCCTGGGCCGCCTTGCGGGTGACCAGGTCGGCGCGGTGGCCGTCGACGTCGAGCTCGATGCCGAGGGCGGCGATGGCCACCAGCACCTGGCGGTCGACCTCCACCCCGGGGAGGCTGACGATGGCGCCGGCGATGCGCTCGGCCTCGGCCTGCTCGGACTCCTCGTAGCTGACCACGAAGGCGTCCGGGTCCTCCTCGAACAGCTCGCGCCGGGCGACAATCTCCACCCGCTCGTCCACCGAGCGCAGGCCGCGGACGTCGACGCACAGCCCGAAGCGGTCGAGCAGCTGGGGCCGCAGCTCCCCCTCCTCCGGGTTCATCGTCCCCACCAGGATGAAGCGCGAGGGGTGCCACACCGAGATCCCCTCGCGCTCCACGACGTTCACGCCCATCGCGGCGGCGTCGAGGAGGACGTCCACCAGGTGGTCGTCGAGCAGGTTCACCTCGTCCACGTAGAGGATGTTGCGGTTCGCCTCCGCCAGCACCCCGGGCTCGAACCGCCGCTCGCCCTGCTTGATCGCCGCCTCGATGTCGATGGTCCCCACCACCCGGTCCTCGGAGGCGTTGATGGGCAGCTCCACCACCCGCATCCGGCGGCGTGTCCGGGGCAGCTCCTCCCCCGCCGCCACCCGCGCGCGGCAGTCGGCGCACTGCACCTCCGGCTGGTCGGGGGGACAGCCGTAGCGGCAATCGGCGACCACCTCCAGCTCGGGGAGGAGGCGGGCCAGCGCCCGCACCGCCGTCGACTTGGCGGTGCCCTTCTCGCCCCGGATCAGCACCCCGCCGATCGCCGGGTTGATCGCGTTCAGCACCAGCGACTGCTTCATCGACTCCTGGCCGACCAGCGCGGTGAAGGGGAAGATCGTGCGTGCCGGACCGGCGTTGAGCTTCATGGGGTCGATTCTCGCAGAGCGGCCCTGCTCACCCGGCGCGCAGCTCCTGCTGGACCGACTGCAGGATCGCCCCCTGGGAGAGGTCGTAGAGGCCGAAGTACTTGCCCCCGAGCCGCCCGGAGAGGTCGAGACAGGCGTTGAACGCGTAGCCGCCGAAGAGCGGCTGGGCGCCGCGGCCGCCGATGCGCGGCAGCTGGGAGTGCTGGGTGTAGTCGCGGGCGGAGTCGATGACGAGCGAGCGGACGTTCTCGGTCTTGATCTGCGCCGCGATCCGCTGCGCCTCGACGATCGGCTCCTCGCCGAAGAGGGAGATGTTGCCGCGGCCGTCGCTGATCAGCACCATCAGCGGGTAGACGGTGGGGTCGCGCAGCCGCTCGGTGCGGATGAGCTTGAGGCCGGCGACCAGGCCGTGGGTGAGCGGCGTGGTGCCTCCGACCGTGAGCCGCTGGAGGCGGTCCTCGGCGAGGTCGACGCTCGAGGTGGGGCGGAGCACCACCCGCGCGGTGCGCCCGCTGAAGACCACCAGGGCGACCTTGTCACGGCGCACGTAGGCGTCGCGGAGCAGCGACAGCACCGCGCCCTTGGTGGCCTGCATCCGCTGCTCGGCGTCCATCGAGGCGCTGGCGTCGACCACGAAGACGATCAGCGTGCCGGTCTTGCGCTGGCGCACCTTCTGGCGGAGGTCCTGGCGCTCGAGCAGCAGCGCCGGGCCGCCGGCGGCGAGCGCCTCCTCGCTCCGCCGGGTGCGCTGGTGGGGAGCGGCGGCGCGCAGGGTCGCGTCGAAGGCAAGGTCGGTGGTGCGCTCGACCTGGGTGCTGCGGACGTAGCGGCCGCGCTTGTCGCCGCTGCGGGTGAGGTTGCGCTTGCCGGCGGTGCGGCGGGTGCGCCGGTCGCGGGGCAGCTGCAGGCGGCGGACCTGGAAGGTGTCGCCGCCGAAGGCGGTCTCGGCCTCGCCGGGCGCCGGCTCCTGGGCCTCGGCGCGCTCCGGCGACTGCATCGCGCTGCCCTCGCCGCGATCGCCCCCGCTGCCGGCGGGGCTGGCCTCGACCTGCTCGGAGCTGACCTCGGCGCCCGATCCCTGGGCCTCGGACTCCATCTGCCGGAGGCGTTCGCGGGCGCTGTCGGCGATGCCCTCCCCGCTCTGCTCGGAGGGGGCGGTGGCGTCGCGCCGGCGGTGGGCGAGGGCCAGCTCGGCGGCGCGGATCACGTCCTGGGGGGTCACCTGGAGGGCGTCGGCGGGACGCTGCCGCTCCAGCTCCCCCAGCCCGCCGGCGACCACCACGGCGGCCTCGCGCGCGGCGCAGAGGGTGCGCGCGGTGCGGCTGACCACGATGTCGGCGCGGTGGCCGAGGGCGCCGGCATCGAGGCAGATGAGCGAGATGAACTGCCGCATCGCCGCGGGGATGTCGACGAGGGGGAGCAGGTCCTGGGCCCGGGCGATCACCTCGGCCTGGCGGCACTCCGCCTCACCGCTCTCCTCCCAGCGCTCACCGCGCTGCACCCGCTGGTCCAGCTCCAGGATGGTGACCCGCTCCTCCGCCGAGCGCAGGCCGCGGACGTCGACGCAGAGCCCGAAGCGGTCGAGCAGCTGCGGGCGCAGCTCCCCCTCCTCCGGGTTCATCGTCCCCACCAGGATGAACCGCGAGGGGTGCCACATCGAGATCCCCTCCCGCTCGACGAGGTTCACCCCCATCGCCGCCGCGTCCAGGAGGACGTCCACCAGGTGGTCGTCCAGGAGGTTGACCTCGTCCACGTAGAGGATGTTGCGGTTCGCCTCCGCCAGCACCCCGGGCTCGAAGCGCCGCTCGCCCCGCTTGATCGCCGCCTCGATGTCGATGGTGCCCACCACCCGGTCCTCGGACGCGTTGATGGGCAGCTCCACCACCCGCATCTGCCGCCGCGCCCGGGGCAGCTCCTCCCCCGCCGCCACCCGCTCCCGGCAGTCGGCGCACTGCACCTCCGGCTGGTCGGGGGGACAGCCGTAGCGGCAGTCGGCGACCACCTCCAGGTCCGGCAGGAGGCGGGCGAGCGCGCGCACGGCGGTCGACTTGGCGGTGCCCTTCTCACCCCGGATCAGCACCCCGCCGATCGCCGGGTTGATCGCGTTGAGCACCAGGGCCTGCTTCATCGACTCCTGGCCGACCAGCGCGGTGAAGGGGAGCGTGGGGCGCGGGGTGCTCACCGCCCCATTGTTCCTCAGGTGGTCGCGGAGAGGACGCGCATCCGGCAGGCGGTCTCCTCGTCGGAGAGGTGCGGACAGGTGGCGCAGTGGACGGCGCGCTCCGTGTGGAGCAGGCAGCAGACCCCCCGCTTCCGCACCAGCCGGCCGTCGACGCCGAGCAGCCGGGGGCGGAGCGGCGGCGGGGTGCCGAGCATCAACCCCATCGCGAAGGTGAGCACCGCGGCCTCCCCGGCGGAGGTCCCGGCGGCCTCGGCGGCGCCGGCGATGCCAGCGGCGAGCGCGTCGACCACCAGGCAGAGCAGGGCGCGCCGGCCGCGGTGGACGGGGCGCTCGGCGAGCCGCTCGACCAGGATCAGGAGATGGCCGGCGAGCAGGCCGCGGGCCAGGGGCTCGAGCGCCGCGCCGGGGGTGGCGGGCGTGAGCTCGGGGTCGGTGAGCAGCAGCGCGTCGACGAAGCCCTCGCCGTCGAGGTGGACGGCAACGTTGGCGGCGTCCAGGTCGGGCAGCCTCGCCTCCCCGAGCAGGGTGCCGAAGGCGGCGGTGGCCAGCGCCCAGGCGTGGCGCTCGAGGAGGAGTGAGGCGCAGACGGACATCCGCGCGGTCCGCTGGCGCCCGCCGACCAGGGCGAGCTGGCGCTCGAGCTCCGGCGACCCGGGGACGAGCAGGTCGGCGCATGCGGTCCAGCTCTCGGCGAGCGGACCGCCGGGGGCGGGCTCCCAGCGCATCGCCGCGCAGTCCCACCGCAGCCGCGCCGCCGGGGGCGCCGCTGCGCTCATCCTTCTCGCTCTCGGCGCTGACGCGGTCCTGCGGGGGGGCTTTGCCCCCA
>JAQBPI010000241.1 GCA_028287605.1 Chloroflexota bacterium | reverse complement strand
GCCCCGCCGGCCTGGTGCGCGCCGGCGACGTCACCGCGGCCGCCTCGACCCGGTCCCCCGCCCCGGCGGCCGCGCCCGCCCTCCCGGAGGCGCCCACCGCCGGCGCGGTCCCGCTGCGCGGACCGGCGGCGATGCTCGCGACCATCATGGAGCAGAGCCGGGAGATCCCCACCGCCACCTCCTTCCGCACCCTCTCGGTGGAGAGCCTCGACGCCCGCCGCCGCGAGCTGCGCGCCGCGCTGCGGGCGGCGGGCCGGCCCGAGAGCATCTCCTTCACCCACCTGGTCGGCTACGCGATCGTCCGCGCCGCCCTCGACGTGCCCTCGATGACCACCCACTTCGAGCGCACCCGCGACGGCGCCGCCTGGCGGGTGCAGCCCGGCGTCCACCTCGGCATCGCCGTCGACACCCGCCGCAAGGACGGCAGCCGCTTCCTGGTGGTGCCTGTCATCCGTGATGCGGGCGACCGGAGCTTCGCCGCCTTCCGCGACGACTACGAGCGGCTCATCGCCCGGGCGCGCAGCGGCAGCCTGGGGGTCGACGAGCTGCGCGGCGCCAGCCTGGTGCTCACCAACCCGGGCGGCATCGGCACCGTCGCCTCGGTGCCCCGGCTGATGCCCGGGCAGGGGACCATCGTCGCCACCGGGGCGATCGGCTACCCCGCCGAGGTGCGCGGCATCGACGAGGCGCGGCTGCGCGACTTCGGCATGGCCAAGGTGATGACGCTGACCAGCACCTATGACCACCGGGTGATCCAGGGCGCCGAGTCCGGCGAGTTCCTGGGTCGGATCGAGGCGCTGCTCGCCGGCGCCGACGGCTTCTACACCGAGGTCTTCACCAGCCTCGGGCTGGCTCCGCCCGCGGCCCAGCCGCCGGTGCCGGAGCGGGCCGTGCGCACCAGCTCGGCGGTGGCGGCCGGCGCCCCCCCGACGCTCGAGCTGCTCGCCGCGGTGGGCGCCGGGATGTCGCTGGTCAAGGCGCATCGCACCCACGGCCACCTGGGCGCCGACCTCGACCCGCTGGGCGCGGAGCACCCCTCCGACCCCGCCATGGACCCGCACACGGTGGGGCTGACGCCCGCGCTGATGGCCGCGGTCCCCGCCTCGGTGCTGCGCGTCTACGTCCCCGGCGAGACCCTCGCCGACGTGCTCCCCTGGCTGCGCAAGACCTACACCGGCACCATCGCCTACGAGATCGAGCACATCTCCAACCACGAGCAGCGGGTCTGGCTGCGGGAGCACATCGAGTCCGGCGCCCACCGCCGCCCGCTCTCGCCGGAGCGCAAGGTGCAGCTGCTCTCGCGGCTCACCAAGGTCGACGCCATGGAGCGCTACCTCCGCCGTGCCTTCATCGGCCAGAAGACCTTCTCCATCGAGGGTCTCGACGCGATGGTGCCGATGCTCGAGGAGCTGCTCACCATGGTCGCCGCCGACGGCATCGGCTCGGTGGTCATGGGCACGGCGCATCGCGGCCGCCTGGCGGTCATCTCCCACGTGGTCAACCGTCCCTACGACTCGATCCTGGTGGCCTTCGAGCGCGGCGAGCAGAAGCGCCAGCTCGGCGAGGAGCCCGACGACCCCACCGGCGACGTCAAGTACCACCTCGGCTCCACCGGCACCTACCTCACCGACTCCGGGAAGCCGATCACGGTGCGGCTGCTCTCCAACCCCAGCCACCTCGAGGCCGTCGACCCGGTGGTCGAGGGCTGGACCCGCGCCGAGCAGACCCGTCGCAGCGCCGCCGCCATCTACGTCGACCCCAAGGCGGCGCTGCCGGTGCTGATCCACGGCGACGCCGCCTTCCCCGGTCAGGGCCTGGTCGCCGAGGTGCTCAACCTCCAGGCGCTCACCGGCTACACCACCGGCGGCACCGTGCACATCATCGCCAACAACCAGGTGGGCTTCACCACCGACCCCCACGAGGGCCGCTCGACCCGCTACGCCTCCGACCTCGCCAAGGGCTTCGACATCCCCATCGTCCACGTCAACGCCGACGACGTCGAGGCCTGCATCCACGCGATGCGGCTCGCCTACGACTACCGGCGGACCTACCACCGCGACGTGGTCGTCGACCTCGTCGGCTACCGGCGTTTCGGTCACAACGAGACCGACGAGCCCTCGTACACCCAGCCGCAGGTGTACACCAGGATCAAGAACCATCCCACCGCGCGCGAGCTCTACGCGCAGCGGCTGATCGACGAGGGCCTGATCACCCGCGAGGACGCCGACGCGCAGTTCCAGGTCGCCTACGACCGCGTGGGCCAGGCCCACCACAAGGTGAAGAGCAGCCTCGCCACCGGCCCCACCGAGGAGCCGTGGGAGGACCTGCATCCCCCCATCGACCGCGACACCGAGCGGCGCACCGGGGTCGGCGCCGGCACCCTCATCGGTCTCAACGAGCAGCAGCTCACCCTGCCCGACAGCTTCAACCTGAATCACAAGCTGGCCAAGCAGATGGACCGGCGGCGGATCGCGGTGCAGGACGGGGAGATCGACTGGGCCACCGCCGAGGCGCTGGCGCTGGGCTCGCTGCTGCTCCAGGGCCGCCCCATCCGGCTCACCGGCCAGGACACCGAGCGCGGCACCTTCAGCCAGCGCCACCTCACCTTCCACGACGCCGTCACCGGCGCCCGGTGGACCCCGATGGAGCACCTCACCGGCGCGAGCGCCACCTTCGAGCTGCACAACAGCCCGCTCAGCGAGGGCGCGTGCCTCGGCTTCGAGTACGGCTACAGCGTGGCCGCGCCCGACAGCCTGGTGATCTGGGAGGCGCAGTTCGGCGACTTCGTCAACAACGCGCAGGTGATGGTCGACCAGTTCGTGGTCTCCGGCGAGGCGAAGTGGGAGCAGCGCTCGCGGCTGGTGCTGCTGCTCCCCCACGGCTACGAGGGCCAGGGCCCCGAGCACTCCAGCGCGCGCCCCGAGCGCTTCCTGCAGCTCGCCTCCACCGGCAACATCCGCGTCGCCAACTGCTCGACGCCGGCGCAGTACTTCCACCTGCTGCGCCAGCAGGCGCTGATGCAGCGTCCCCGGCCGCTGGTGATCTTCACCCCCAAGAGCCTGCTGCGCGCCGCCACCGCCCACGCCACGCTCGAGGAGCTCGCCACCGGCCGCTTCCGGCGCGTCATCGACGATCCCGAGATGGCGCAGAAGCGCGACCAGGTGCGCACCCTGCTGCTGACCACCGGGAAGATGTACCACGACCTCATCACCAGCCCGCTCCGCACGCAGGCGCAGAGGACCGCGATCGCGCGCATCGAGCTGCTCGACCCGCTGCCGCTGGTGGAGATCAGCAAGCTGGTCGAGTCGTACCCCCGCCTGGAGCAGCTGTTCTGGGTCCAGGAGGAGCCGATGAACATGGGCGCCTGGAACCATCTCGCCCGTCCGATCGGCCGCCACCGTCCCTACGAGATCCGCTGGGAGTACATCGGCCGTCCCCGCCGCGCCAGTCCCAGCGAGGGCTTCCACGGGGCGCACACGATGGAGCAGGAGCGGATCATCCGCGAGGCGCTCACCGTCGAGACGGTGACCACGGAGGAGGCGCGCAACTTCGCCAGGAGCGGCTCGCGCTCGTGAGCGAGCGGCAGGCCCCCAGGGTGGTGGTGCTCGGCGGGGGACCCGCCGGGGACGTCGCCGCGCTCCGCGCCTCGCAGCTCGGCGCGCAGGTGGTGATGGTCGAGCGCGCCGAGCTCGGCGGCACCTGCCTCAACTGGGGCTGCATCCCCACCAAGTCGCTGCTCGCGACCGCCGACCTGCTCCGCCGGATCCGCGGCGCCGCCGACCTCGGCATCGAGGTCGGCGAGGTGCGCGTCGACTTCGCACGGATGATGGAGCGCAAGGAGGAGGTGGTCCTGGCGATGCGCCGCGGCGTCGAGAACGCCTGCAGGCGGCGCCGGGTCGAGGTGGTGCGCGGCGAGGGACGGATCGAGGACGGCGCCGTCGCCGTCGACGGCCACCGCCTCGAGTACGACCACCTGGTGGTCTGCGTGGGCACCGAGCCCTCGGGGCTGCCCGGCCTCGACATGGACCACCCGTCGGTGGTCACCAGCAACGGCGTGCTCCGTCTCGACCGCGTCCCCGAGCGGCTGCTGGTGATCGGCGGCGGGGTGATCGGCTGCGAGTTCGCCTCGGTGTTCGCGCCGCTGGGGACGAGCATCGACGTGGTCGAGGTGCTCCCCCAGATCCTCGCCGGGGTCGACCCCCGGGTGGTCACCCAGTTCCGCACGCTGATGGAGAAGCAGGGCATCCGCTTCCACACCGGCCGCCGCCTCGAGGGCATCGCCGAGTACCGCGCCGAGGACCTCACCGCCCGGCTCGACGACGGCACCGAGATCGCCGCCGACGTGCTCCTCGTCTCCGTCGGCCGCCGGGCCGAGACCCGCGGCATCGGGCTGGAGGAGGCCGGGGTCGAGGTGAACGAGCGCGGCCACGTCGTCGTCGACGACTGGCTGCGCACCGCCAACCCGCGGATCTGGGCGGCCGGCGACTGCATCGGCGGCCTCCAGCTCGCCCACCTGGCGAGCAAGGAGGCGGAGCGGGCGGTCGAGAACGCCCTCGGCCACCATCCCCGGCCCATCGACCGCACCGTGGTGCCGTCCTGCATCTACACCCACCCCGAGATCGCCATGGTCGGCCTCAACTCGCAGACCGCCGAGGAGGCCGGCTTCACCGTCAGGACCGGGCAGGCGCGCTTCCTCGGCAACGGCAAGGCGCTGGGCGAGGCCGAGCCCGACGGCGTCGCCCAGCTCTACGCCGACGCCGGGACCGACCTGCTGCTGGGGGCGACGATCATGGGGGTCCACGCCGTGGAGATCGTCCACGAGGTGGGAGTGGCGATCAGTGACGGCCTGACCATGGCCGAGCTGGGCGACATCATCCACGCCCATCCCACCGTGAGCGAGGTGGTGATGGACAGCGCCGAGCAGGGCGAGGGCGTGGCGCCGTACCTCTCCTGACCGGGGGACGCTCGGCCGCCGGTGGAGGTTCGCGGGCCCACGCGAATCTACCGGACCTCCGGCGAGGTCAGACGCTCGGCGCGGCGGCGGCGCACCTGGGCGAGGCGCAGCCTCCAGGCGGCGCGCAGCTCGCGCAGGGCGAGCACCAGGGCGGCGGCGGCGAGGACGAGGAGGACGATCCCGAGCCAGCGCGGACCCAGGGTGGCGGCGGTGGTGCCGGCGGTGAGCAGCACCGCGAAGGCGCCGAGGAAGCCGGTGAGCAGCACCACGCGCACGCCGATCCGCGCCGACTCGGCGACCAGGCGCACCACCCGGCGGGCGCGCTCGGCGTCGGCGGGAGACACGGGCGCCGGCGGGCGCTGCGGGGTGGGACCGGGGCCCGGGGTGCGCCAGGGGGGCGGCGCCCCACCGGCGCGCCGTCGCAGCGCCTGGAGCGCGCCGAGCAGGGCGATCCGGGCGAGGATGCGTGCGATCAGGCCGAGGACGGGCATCGGGGGCCATGAACCAAAGAGCGGGCGAACCGTTTCCGGTCCGCCCGCCAGGAAGGGGTGAGTTGCATGGTGAAGTCGGGCTCCCCGCAGGGGCTCCCGTGACGATCGTACACCGCCTCAGGGGGCCGCGTGCCGTCCACTCCTGATCGTAACAAACCGTGCGAAACCAACAAAGCCTTCGGGTATCCCGAACGTAGCGACGTGGGTGGACACACGTCAGTCCTGTCGGCCGTGTCGTCCGGCACGGAGGGCGTGGACATTCCCCGGCGCGGTGCTACAGTCGGCGCCGAGTGGGAGCGGCGGCCCCGCCGGAGGAGGACGACAATGGTGCGCGCCTACGTGCTCATCAGCACCCAGCCGGGGAGGGCGATGGACGTCGTCTCGCACCTGTCGGGCCAGGACGGGATCGTCCAGTCCGACGCCATCACCGGGGAGTACGACGTCATCGCCCAGGTGGAGGCGGGGGACGTCGCCGGGGTGGGCGCCCTCATCGTCGAGAAGATCCAGCGCATCGAGGGTGTCTTCAAGACCGTCACCTGCCTTGCCGTCAAGTAGCCCGGGTGCCGGGGAGGGCGCCGTGGACGATGTGGGGGCCGCCCCCTCGCGACGATCCGGGGTGGGGGGGCTGGTGGCCCTGTACGGTGAGGCCTTCGCGCTGCTGGGCCGGCGCCCGGCGCTGCGCCGGTCGCTGATCCGCTGGCTGATCATCGGGTTCGTCTTCACCGAGGCCTACGCGGTCGGCATCGCCCAGCTGGTGTCGGGCCGGGCGGCGCTGCTCGCCGCCCTCGGCGCCGTGCTGTGGTGGCTCTTCTTCGGCCTGGTGCTGGTGGGCGGCGCCACCCTGCTGTTCATCCATCCCGACGGCCCGCGCATCGACTACTACGGGATCCCCAACGGGCTCACCGCGCTGCGCGCCTGGTCCTGCCTGCCGCTGCTGCTCACCGCCGCGCTGCCGCTGCCCGGCGACCTGGGCCTGACCCTGTGGTGCTCGATCGGCGGCCCGCTGGCCATGCTCGACGCCGTCGACGGCTGGATCGCGCGGCGCATCGGGCCGCTCACCGAGCTCGGCCGCGCCCTCGACCCCGCCGGCGACGCGCTCTTCTTCGCCATGGCGGCGGTGGGCGGTGCCCTGGTCGGCATCCTCCCCTGGTGGCTGTGCGGGCTGATCGTGCTGCGCTACGTCGGCCCGCTGCTCGCCACCCCCGTCGTGTTCCTCAGCCACCGCCGCCCCGTGCTGAGCCACACCCACTGGGGACGGCGCAACACCATCGCGGTCGGCTGGGTGTTCTTCATCCTCATGTGGGTGCGCATCGCCCACGGGCCCGTCGACACGGCCGCGCTGGTCCTGGGCATCCCCCTGGTGGGAGGCACCCTGGTGCCCTACGTCGTCGACCTGGTGCGCCGGATCCGGGAGGCCCCGGTGGTGCCCTGACCGGCTACCGCGTGGTGGTCGCGGCGGTCGCCGGCGCCGAGGCGGTGCTCGACTGGGTGACGGTGACGGTCACCGTGGTGGTCGCCGCCGACTTCGACTTCGTCTTCGTGCTCGCCCTGGCGGTGCGCGTCGACTTCGTCGTCGTCGCGGTGTCGGTGACCGTGCCGGGCGGCTGCACCGTCACGGTGCTCGACTGCGAGCTGGTGCGACAGACGCCGGGGAGCCTGGCGGTGCTGCAGACGCCGGTGTCCGGCGGGGCGAGGGCGCTGCTGTCGCCGGCGGTGGTGGTGCCGGCGCCGGTGTCGGTCGCGGTGCCGGCGTCGCTGGTGGTGGGCCCGTCGGTGCACGCGGGCGTGCCTACGATGCGGCAGATCGAGCGGCCGATGCCGGTCGTCGTGGAGGTGGCCGAGGGCACGCTGACCGCCGCGAGGGCGGCGCCAAACCCGCCTGCGGGAGTCGACCCGCCGGCGGCGAGGACGCTCACCGGGACGGCGGCCACCACCACCAGGGGAGCCCAGAGACGAGCTCGAGCGAGCACTCGCGCGGATCGATCGCGTCGCGGCACGGCGCTTCCCTCCCAGGGGGGACATGGCCCCCCGCCCCGCCCGGACCTCGGGCAGCGTGCATATGTTCGCACCACGGCACCCGGGTCCGTCGGGTGTCGCGCTCCCTGTGGCAAGGTGGCCTGATGCAGGGCGGTGCGGTGCGAACGCGTAACTCGGTGCTCTGGTGGGGATTCTGATCATGGACCGCGTCGGCGCGAGGCCCGGCTGAGTGGCCCACCGCAGCGAGGCAGACCTTCTCGCCGAGCGCGATCTCATCCTTGCCGCGCAGCGTGACCGGGCGGCCTTCGCGCCGCTGTACGAGCGCTACGTCGACCAGATCTTCGCCTACGCCCTGACCCTGACCCAGAACCGGGAGCTCGCCGAGGACGTGACCGCCGCCACCTTCGCCAGGGCGATCGAGGAGCTGCCGCGCTTCGAGTGGCGTGGCGTGCCCTACTCCGCGTGGCTCTACCGGGTCGCCGCCAACCTGGTGGCCCGCGACCGCCGCCGCCCCGGCTGGATCGAGCTCAACCCCCAGATCGGCGACGGCGCGCCCGGCCCCGAGGACGCGGCGGTCTCGGGCGATCGCGCCGCCGAGGTGCGGGCCGCGGTGGCGGCGCTGCCCGGCGACCAGCGCCAGGCGGTGCTGCTGCGCTTCGGCGGCGAGCTGCGCAACCGCGAGATCGCCGAGATCATGGGCCGCAGCGAGGGGGCGGTGAAGCTGCTGACCTTCCGTGCCCTGACCACGCTGCGCCGGCGGCTGGGAGCACCGCTGCCCGCCGAGCGCACCGGCCGCCGCGAGGAGAGCGCCGGTGATCGATGACATCGAGCGGCTCGACGACGCCCTCGAGGGGCGGGCGCCGCTCCCTGCGGGGCTGCCCGACCGCGTCGGCGAGCTGGCCTCCCTCGCCGCCGAGCTCGCCCGGGCGCTCGCCGTCCCCGTGCTCACCGCCGGTGAGCGCGACCGCCTCTACCAGCGTGCGCTGCACGGCCGCGGCTGGAGCGGACGGCTGCGCCACGACCTTCCCCGGCTGGCGCGCCGGCCCACCGTGGTCGGGGCCGCCGCGGTGACGCTGGCGGTGGTGGGCATCGCGCTGCTGCGCGGGCGCTCCCACCCGGCGCTGGGCGGGGCCGCGGCGTAGTCGGCCTGGGGAGGCCCCTCCATTCTGCGCGGGAGCGCAGAGAGCCTCTACCAGGCGGCGGCGCGGCTCTCCGGCCGGACGGCACCGAGCCGGCCGGCGAGGTCCTGCGGCGAGGAGGTGCGGTCGCAGACGACGCCCTGGGCGCGGAGCGCGGCCACCAGGGTGTCGGGCAGCTCGTCGAGCCGGCGGCGGATCACCCAGTCGAGGCGCTCGAGGAGGTCGTGACGGCGGCGCTCGGCGGGGTCGTCGCCCGGCGGGAACAGGGGAAGGGGCTCGGAGTTCATCTCGCCCTCCATGCTGAGCCGCGTGCGGGTGACGGCCGGGGGGTGATGACAGGACTCACACCGTGAGCGCAAGCAACCGTGACAGATGTGACGGAGTCGTCACCGGAGACCGGGTGCACAATGGGCCGCATGCAGAGCGGCGAGCCCGAGGGGCCCCAGGCCCCGCCCGAGGGTGGGGCCGGTCCGCCGCCCCCCGCTCCGCCCGGCTGGCCC
>JAQBPI010000217.1 GCA_028287605.1 Chloroflexota bacterium | reverse complement strand
GACCTCCGCAGACCCCGTGATATAGTCGGAACGCCCTCGACGGAACACTCCGTCGCCGCCCCTTTGCCCGGTTGCGAGATGAAGAAGGTTCTGATCATCGAGGACTATTACGCCCTCGCCGACATCGAGTCCCTGCTCTGCACGATGGAGGGATACGAGGTCAAGGTGGCGAAGTCCGGCGACGAGGGTCTGGTGCTGTTCGGTGAGTTCAGGCCCGACCTCATCCTCCTGGACCTGATGCTCCCCGGCGAGCTCAGCGGCTCGCAGGTGCTCGAGCGCATCCGCTCCGAGCACGGCGACGAGCCCAGGGTGCTGGTCGTGAGCGCGCTCGTGAACGCCACCACCGCCCCCAAGCTCGAGGCCTACGGCAACGTCGAGACCCTGGGCAAGCCGTTCAAGATCAAGGAGCTTGCGGCGCGCATCCAGGCGATGCTCGACAACTAGCCGCTCAGGGAACACAGTTCACAGGGTGCGCGCCGAGCCCCCGCCTCCGCCCCGCCGCCGCGACTCCGAGCCCGCGCCCGAGAGGCCGGGCAGTCGCGCTGCGCCGCCACGCCAGCGCTGCCCCTACCTGGAGCAGATCATCCGCGAGAAGGCGGGCCCGTTCGGGTGGCTGACCCGCTTCAAGGCCGACTGCCACGTCGACCGGCGCACCCACACCTGGACCGGCCGCCACCCGGTGCCGCCGTGCGTCAGCGACCCGCAGAGCTGCGCGCTCTACCGGCGAGAGCGCTCCGCCGAGGACCAGCGGATCCAGCGCTACCGGGACTGACCCCCGCAGGGGGAAGGCTGTCAGCCGGGGCCCCGGCTTGCCATAGTCCGCGGATATGGACGTGTACATCTCCGTGGGCCTCGAGGGAGTGGCGGGCGTGGTCGAGCGCGCGCAGGTCGACGACGCCAGCGGCGGCCGCCCCTACCGCCGCGCCTGCGGGCTGATGACCGGCGAGGCCAACGCCGCCGTGGGCGGGGCGATCACCGCGGGTGCGCAGCGGATCATCGTCAACGACGCCCACGGCCGCATGAACAACCTCGACCTCGAGACCCTGGACCCGCGGGTGGAGTGCAGCGTCGGCTACCCCAAGCCCTTCGGTTCGATGGCGGGGATCACCAGCCGCTTTGGCGCGTGCTGCCTGATCGGCTACCACGCCGGCGCGGGCTCGGCCCCCGCGATCCTCGACCACACCCTCTCGCGGCGGATGTTCCGCGCGGTGCGCCTCAACGGCGTGCGCCAGACCGAGACCACCCTCAACGCCGGCCTCGCCGGCCACCACGGCGTGCCCGTGGTGATGGTGAGCGGCGACGAGGCCACCTGCGCCGAGGCGATCGCGGTGCTCGGGCCCAAGGTGCAGACGGTGGCGACCAAGGCGGCGTTCGGCAGCGGGGCCGCCTACTGCCTGCACCCGTCGGTGGCCCGGGAGCGCATCGAGAACGCCGTCCACGAGGGCATGAGCCGGGCGATCGGCGGCGACGTCGAGCCCTACCGGGTCCCGGCTCCGTACCTGCTCGAGTGCGACACCACCACCACCCTGGCCGCCGACTACGCCTCCACCATCCCCGGGGTGGAGCGGACCGCGGGACGCACCCTGCGCTTCGCCGCCGACGACTACACCTCCGTCTTCCGCGCCCTGCTCACCATGTCGATGCTCGGCGAGCTGGTGCGCTGACCGGCAGCCATCGCTCTCAGCGCACCCCGCGGGCGTGGTCGAGGGCGGGCTGCGCTCCCTTCGAGCGCATCGTGTCGACGAAGGCCTGCACCGCGCGCAGCGGGCGCAGCAGCAGGGTGAGGCTGACGATCTGCCCCCCGCCGGTGGCGAGGTGGAAGACCCCCTGGGCGGCCTCGTCCCCCACCGCCGCCTCGAAGACGAGCGCGTGGCTGCCGCCCTCCCGGCCGTGCAGCTCGTCGGTGACGCGGATGCCCTCCAGCGTCTGCATCGCCATGCCGGTGATCTGCGCCACCAGCTCGCGGCCCCTGTAGTCGGTGGAGATCACCGCGGGGCTGTGCAGCACCACGTCCGCGGCGAACCCGGCGGTCGCGGCGCCGCGGTCCCCGGTCTCCAGGGCGGTGCGGAAGGTGTCGATCACGGTCATGTCCGGTCCTCCTGCTCGCGAGCTCAACCAGCGGGGTCAGACGGCGGCCGGCGTGGCGGCCCGGTGGAGGTCGAAGTAGCGGGCCTCGGGGTGGTGCATCACGAAGGCGACCGTGGACTGCTCGGGCACCAGCTGGGCGGCGTCGGTGAGGGTGACCCCGACCTCGGCCGCGGGCAGCAGCTCCAGGAGCACCCGGTTGCCCTCGAGGTCGGGACAGGACGCGTAGCCGGGCGAGTAGCGGCGGCCCTGGTCGTCGCCGAGGCCGAGCTCGGTGCGGATGCGCCGGTGGACGTACTCGGCGGTGGCCTCGGCCATCTGGGTGGCGAAGCCGTGGACCCGGAGCATGTCGTCGTAGCGGTCCTCGCGCTGCAGCCGCTCCGACAGCTCGGAGGCGCGCGGCCCGGTGGTGGCGAGCTGCAGGGCGACGACGTCGCGCTCGCCGCCGGCCTCCGAGACCGGTCGCACGTAGTCGGCGAGGCAGAGCCGGTGCTGCCCGGGCTGGCGGGGGAAGGTCAGCCGGGCGACCACCCGCTCGGGGTCGTCGGGAGCGTGGAGGAGCACGGTGTCGCCGTCGGCCAGCGCCGGCCAGTAGCCGTACGCCGCCTGCAGGTCGAGGTGGCCCTCGCTCCTCGCCTCGGCGATCGACTGCGCCAGCCGCGGCTCCAGCTCGGTGCGCAGCAGCCGCGCCCACTCCTCCGGGTCGCGGATGCCGCGGAACTGCCAGCCCATCTTGAAGAGGGAGTTGCGGTCGATGTGGGGCACCACGTCGTCGATGGGGATGCCGCGCAGCACCCGCGCTCCCCAGAACGGCGGCGTGGGGACGGGCGCGTCGCGGCGCACCTCGCTGTGGTCGGGCACCGCCACCACCGGGGCGGCGGCGCGCTCGCGGGCCCGCCGCGCCTCGGCGTCGCGGAAGCTCAGCGCCTCCTCGCGGACCCGCTCCAGCAGGGGGCCGC
>JAQBPI010000177.1 GCA_028287605.1 Chloroflexota bacterium | reverse complement strand
ACAGGATGGTCGCCGAGACCGCCGGCGTCTATGCCACGGTCACCGGCTGACATGCGGCGCGTCCTCATGGTCTGCGCGCCGGCCGACGGGGGTGCACCGGAGTGCGCCACCGAGCTGGCGACGCGCCTGGGGGCGCACGGATGGGAGGCGGAGTTCGCCGGCCCCCCCGAGGCGCGGCGGTACGCGCGGCTCGAGGACGCCGGGGTCCCGGTCCACCGGCTCAGCCTCCTCCCCGGGTACGGGCACCCCGTCGCCGCGGTGCGGGCGGCGACCGCCCTGACCCGGCTGCTGCGCACCCGCCGCTTCGACCTCGTCCACTGTCACTCGGCACCCTCCGGCGTCGGCGGGAGGATCGCGGCCCGCCGGGTGGGAGTGCCCTCGATCTACTCGCCGCACGCGTTCCCCTTCGTCGGCGAGCTCGGCGGGGCCAGACGGCTGGCCGCCGGCCTCGTCGAGAGGGCCCTGGCCCGGACCACCACGCTGCTCGCCTGCTGCTGCGAGGAGGAGCGCCGTCAGGCGCTGGCGCACGCGCTGCTTCCGCCCGACCGCCTGCGGGTCATCCCCAACGGCGTCCCCGCCTCTCCCGACGTGCCGGCGCCCGGCTTCCTGGCGCGGATGCGCGACGGGGGACCGGTCGTCGTCGCCGTCGCCCACCTCCGCCGCCAGAAGCGGCTCGACGTGCTCGTCGACGCGGCGCCGCGCATCCTCCGCGAGGTCCCGTCGGCGCGCATCGCCATCGTCGGAGACGGGCCCAGCGGACCGGAGCTGCGAGCGCAGGCCCGGCGCCTCGGACTCGCCGGTGACGACCGGTTCGTGGTCACGGGCTTCGTGCCGCCGGCGGCGCGCTACCTGCGCGCCGCGGATCTCTTCGTGCTCTCGTCGGGGTGGGAGGGCCTGCCCATCGCGCTCCTGGAGGCGCAGGCGTGCGGCGTGCCCCAGGTCGCCACCGATGTCGGCGGAGTGGCCGAGGCGGTCACCTCGCGGACCGGCCGGCTGGTCGCGCGCGGCGACCCCGCGGCGCTTGCCGAGGCCGTCGTCTCGGTGCTCCGCGACGACGGCCTCCGCGCCCGGATGCGCGCCGACTCGCTGCGATCCTGGGCCGAGAGCTTCACCGTCGAGCGCATGGTCGCCGGGTACGCCGCGGCGTACGAGGAGGCGGTGTGCCGGGGCGCCGCCGGCCGGCCGGGGCGGTGCGCATGAGCGAGGCGCCGGCCACCGCCCGCGTGGTCCCGATCGCGAGCATGGATGCGAGGCTGTACGGCGCCTGGCGCGAGCTCGCGGAGTGGGCGGCGGAGCCGAATCCCTTCCACCACCCCGACCTCGTCGTCCCGGGGGCGCGCTGCCTGGGCGATGGCGGGGAGGCGCTGCTCGCCGTCGAGCGCCGCGGTGAGCTGCTCGGCTGCCTGCCGGTGCGCCCGCTCCGGCGGTGGCATGGCGTGCCCGTCCGCGGCATCGCATCGTGGCGCCACGACTACTGCCTGCTCGGCACCCCGCTCACGCGCCCGGAGTCGCTGGAGGTGTCGGCGCGAGCGATGGTGGGAGCGCTCGCCGGCGCCCGCGGCGGGGGAGGCCTCGTCGCGCTGGAGGAGATGGGCGGCGACGGTCCCGTGGCGGAGGCGCTGGTCACGGCGATGGCGGAGCGCGGCCTGTCCTGCGTCGAGTGGGAGGGCCACGAGCGCCCGGTGCTGCGGCGCCCCGACGGCGGTGGCACCGTCCCCTCCGCGGGCGGTGAGCGGATCGACCGCCTGGCACGCGCGCGGCGTGCGCTCGAGCGCACCCTCGGGGTCGCCGTCCGCCTCGTCGACCGGTCGGAGGATGCGGGCGCCCGCGAACGCTTCCTGGCTCTGGAGGCGTCCGGGTGGAAGGGCCGGGCCGGCACGGCGATGGCCTGCCGCCCGCGCCATGCGGACCTCTTCCGCGCCACCACCGCCGCCTTCGCCGCCCGCGGCCGGCTGCAGATCCTCAGTCTCGAGGCCGGGGTCCGGCCGATCGCGATGAAGTGGAACCTCCTCGCCGGTGGCGCGGTCTTCCACGTCAAGACGGCATACGACGAGGGGCTCTCTCGGTACTCCCCCGGCGCGCAGCTGGAGGTCGAGGCGATGAGCCGTTTTCTTTCAGGAGGTGAGCTGTGGATGGATTCGTGCACCGACCCGGGCAACGCGCTGCTTCACTCCCTGTGGAAGGAGCGCCGGAGGATCGCCACCCTGCTCGCCGGGCGCGGGCTGGTGGGCAGGACCTCGGTCGCCGTGCTGCCCTCCATGCGCCGGCTCCGCCGGTGGCGGTGGACCAGGGCGGCGGCATGATCGACGTCGACGCCACGGGCCTGCGCAGCGTGCTGGATCTGCGCTCGATGGGGGTGCGACACCGGGTCGCGGACCACCCGCTGCTGACCCTGGAGGCGCTGGCCGAGCTCGCCGACCGGCTTCCACCCCACGCCATCGAGCGCAACCCGGACGACCTGCCCCTCCTCCTTCCCGCCGGCGGCAACCCGCCCGGCGGGGTCGCCGCCCCGGGCGCCGCCGTCCGCGCCGTGCCCCGGGCTCGCTCGTGGATCGTGCTCTGGCACGTCGAGCGCGACCCCGCGTACCGGCGCCTGCTCGACGACCTCCTCGACGAGGTCGAGCCGATCGTCTCCCGGGACCGGCGCGACATGCGTCGGCGGGAGGCGTTCGTCTTCATCTCGTCGGCGCGAGCCCGCACCCCGGTCCACATCGACCCCGAGCACAACCTGCTCCTGCAGATCACGGGGTCGAAGCTGGTCCGCGTCGGCGCGTTCGCCACCGAGGCCGAGGCGCAGCCGGTGATCGAGCGCTACTACGACGGCGGGCATCGCAACCTCGAGGTGTGTCCCGCCGAGGCTGCCGAGTTCGCTCTCGAGAAGGGCGTCGGCGTGTACATCCCGCCGATGGCACCCCACTGGGTGGAGAACGGCGACGCGCCGCTCTCGATCGCCCTGTCGATCACCTTCCGCACGCGCGCCAGCCAGCGCCGCGAGCATGCCTGTGAGGCCAACGCACGGCTGCGACGCCTGGGGCTGCATCCGCGGCCGGCGGGCCGGTCCGGCGTCGCCGACGCCGCGAAGGCCTCCGCATGGCGGCGGTATCGCGCTCTCAGGATGCTCCCCCGCACGTTCTCGACGCGCGTCTCCGAGGTGCCGCGGTGAGCCGCGGCCCGGCCGGCGCCGGCGGTCGGCGCTGCGTCGGAGGGCCGGCGACGTGCAGGTGACGGTCCGGCGCAGCCTCGGCGGGTACGCCACCGCGTGGGACGCGCTCGTCGACCGCCAGCCGCTGCCGTCCCCGTTCCTGCGCTC
Organism: Chloroflexota bacterium; assembly: GCA_028287605.1. Classification (GTDB taxonomy): domain Bacteria; phylum Chloroflexota; class Dormibacteria; order Aeolococcales; family Aeolococcaceae; genus CF-96. The sequence continues at coordinate 57 of JAQBPI010000177.1, read as the reverse complement.
CTGGTGGCTCGAGGCGATGTCGGCGGCGCACCCGCGCTTCCTGCTGGTCCTCGACGG
>JAQBPI010000141.1 GCA_028287605.1 Chloroflexota bacterium | reverse complement strand
CACGGGCGACGCACCCGCCGCCCCGCGCCCGGCGGCGCGCCCCCGCCGGCCGCGGAGCCGCCCGGAGTGAGCTTCCTCCAGACCCTGGCGACCGGCTTCCGCTCGGTGAGCGGGCAGCGGATGCGCTCCCTGCTCACCGCCCTCGGCATCCTCATCGGCGTGGCCGCGGTGATCCTCACCGTGGGGATCGGCCTGGGGGCGCGCCAGAGCATCACCGGGCGCATCACCGCGCTGGGCACCAACCTGATCACCGTGACCCCGGGCAGCACCACGGGGGCCGGAGGCGTGCGCAGCGGCCTCGGCGCCGCCAGCACCCTGACCGTGGCCGACGCCCGGGCGCTCGACGACCAGTCCGTCGCCCCCGACGTCATCGCGGTGGCCCCGGTGGTGCAGCGCAGCGCATCGCTCGTCGCGGGCGCCCAGAACTGGACCGCGCCCGCCACCGGCTCGACCCCCGGCTGGCTGGTCGCGAACAACCGCACCATGACCAGCGGCACCTTCTTCACCGACGCCGACGTCGCGGCCCACGCCCACGTCACCGTGCTCGGGGCCACGACCGCCCAGAAGCTCTTCCCCAACCAGGACCCGGTCGGGCGGGTGGTCGCCATCCAGCGCCTGCCCTTCAAGGTGATCGGCGTCCTCAACCTGGTCGGCGGCCAGGGCTTCAGCAACCCGGACGACCAGGCGGTGGTGCCGCTGACCACCGCTCAGAGCGAGCTCATCAGCGGCGGGTCGCTGACCACCGTCCAGCGCATCCTGCTCAGCGCGCCGACGCGCGACGCGATCGGCGCCGCGTATCAGGAGGTGAACACGCTGCTGCTCCAGACCCACCATGTCGGCAACGCATCCAGCGCCGACTTCAGCATCACCACCCAGGAGACGATCCTGAGCACCGTCGACTCGGTGACCGGAGCGCTGACCCTGCTGCTCGCCGGGGTGGCCGGGATCTCGCTGCTGGTCGGCGGCATCGGGGTGATGAACATCATGCTGGTGTCGGTCACCGAGCGGATCTCGGAGATCGGCCTGCGCAAGGCCCTCGGCGCCCGCCGGGGCGACATCCTCCGCCAGTTCCTGTTCGAGGCCGCCACCCTGAGCGCCATCGGCGGCCTGCTGGGGGTCTGCCTGGGACTGCTCTGCACCACCCTGCTCAGCGCGTTCACCCCGCTCACGGCGCTCTTCTCCCCCAGCGCGGCCCTGCTCGGGCTGCTGATCGCCTCCACCATCGGCGTGGCGTTCGGGGTCTTCCCCGCGATCCGCGCCGCGCGCCTGGCACCCATCGAGGCGCTGCGCTCGGCATGAGGACGCGGATCGTCGCCCTCGCCGCCGGCGGCGTGGTGGCGCTCTGCGCCGGCTGCGGGAGCGACACCACGGCCCCGGCCACCGGCTCGACGCCCCCGCCGGCGCCGGGGGCCGGCCGCACCCTCCTGCGGGGCGAGGTGGTGGCGATCACCGGCGACGTGGTGACGCTGACCGACGCCGGTCACATCGACGTCGACTTCCAGCTCACCCCCACCACCCAGGTGGGGCAGCAGCAGGACGCGGACATCACCGCGGTGACGGTCGGCACCTGCGCCTTCGGCTCGGGGCAGCGCCTCGCCGGCGAGGTGGTGGCGGCCGCGGAGGTGAGCATCGAGGATCACCGGGCGGGCGGCTGCCGGCGAGGCGGCGGAGGCGCTGCGGGGCGCGGCGGGCTCGCCGGCGGCGAGGTCACCGCCATCGACGGCGACACCTACTCCGTCAGCGCCGGCGCCGGGCTGCAGCGCTTCAGGGTGAGCCTGCGGACGAGGGTGGTCCGGCTGGTGAGCGTCCCCGCGTCGGCGCTGACCCCGGGGCAGTGCGCCACCGCCACCGGCCCGCGCACCGGCGCGGGGATGGTCGCCGCCAGCAGGGTCGTCATCAGTCCGGCCAGCGTCGGCGGCTGCTTCCCCTCCGGCGGCGGATTCTCGGGCGGCCTCGCCAGCGGCTGACCGGGGCTCATCGGGCCGCGGGCGGCGGCAGGTAGATGTACTGCTGGAAGGCGTTCAGCTGCGGCGGCACCGTGGTGGTGGTGGTCGGGGTGCCCTGCACCGTGGGGATGACCGAGGGCACGCCGGCGTCGACCGCGCTGTCGACCAGCTGCCAGTCGTCACGGGTGCGCCGGACCGTCACCAGCACCGTGCCCCAGACCGTCGTCGGCGCGACCACCCCCTGCTCGGCGAGCACGGTGCAGGTGGAGATGCGCACCCCGGCGTTGGCGGCGTCGTAGCTCATCACCTGCGTGGTGAGCGGGAAGGTCAGCACCTCGGTGGGGATGCCCCTGGAGGCGGCGGTCACCATCTGGAAGCGCTGCTCGAGGACGTTGCTGGCGACCTGGAACTTGGCGATGAGCGCGTCGGTCCTGTCCGGCGTGGCCACCGCGGTGACCGCCTTGCGGAGGTCGTCGGGGTGGAGCAGGAGGTTGCCGAAGAGGTACTGCTGGTAGGCGGTGGCCGCCGCGATGGCGCCGTCGCGGGTGGGCGGGTAGCCCACCGGCACCCCGGCGACGAAGATGGTCGGCCCCGAGCGCGGGGGCACCGAGGGGCCCGGGGTGGCGGTCGGGACGGGCCGG
>JAQBPI010000130.1 GCA_028287605.1 Chloroflexota bacterium | reverse complement strand
CCGCCGCCGTCGCCGAGCGCAGCGAGGGCTGGGGCTACTGCACCGAGTTCCTCATCGGCGGTCCCCGGCTGGACGTCGAGGCGCTCCGTGAGGAGCTGGGGGCGCTCGGCGACTCCTCCCTCGTGGTCGGCGACGCCGAGCTGGTGCGGGTCCACATCCACACCCTCGACCCCGCCCTGCTCATCACCCGCGCGGCCGAGCGGGGGAAGCTGAGCAAGCTGAAGGTCGAGGACATGTCGAGCCAGCACCACGACATCCTCGACCGCGCCGCCGCCGAGGAGGCGCAGCGGCCCCCGGCCCCGCGCAAGGCGCTCGGAGTGGTCTCGGTGGCGCCGGGGGCGGGCTTCCGCGCGATCCTCGGGGGGCTCGGCGCCGACGGCATCGTCGAGGGCGGCCAGACCATGAACCCGTCCATCGAGGCGCTGCTCAACGCGGTGCGGGCGGCGCACGCGGACTCGGTGATCATCCTGCCCAACAACGGCAACGTCATCCTCACCGCCCTCCAGGTCGACGCCCTCGCCCCGGACGTGGCGGTGCGGGTGGTGCCCACCCGCAGCCTCCCCCAGGGGATCACCGCGCTGCTCGCCCTCGACCCCGGCGCCGGCCTGGACGCGAACTGCGCGCGGATGGAGGAGGCGATCGCCGGGGTGGTCACGGTGGAGGTGACCCGGGCCGTCCGCGACAGCACCGCCGACGGCCAGGACATCCGCGCGGGCGACGTCATCGCCGTGGTCGACGACCGCATCACCCAGGTCGGCCAGGACAACCTGTCGGTGGTCGAGGCGGCACTCGAGGACGCCGGCCGCGAGCCCGAGCTGATCACCGTGTACCGCGGTGCCGGGGTCGGCGAGGAGGCGGCCGCGACCCTGGTCGACGCGCTCCGCCGGAAGCACCCCGACGTGGAGTTCGAGGTCCACGACGGAGGCCAGGAGCACTACCCCTACATCCTCTCGCTGGAGTGACCGTGCTGCACATCGTCACCGACAGCACCTCCGACCTCCTGCCCGGCGAGGCCGCGCCGCTGGGGGTCACCGTGGTGCCGCTCACCGTGCGCTTCGGCGAGGAGCAGTTCCGCGACGGCGTCGACCTCGGTGCCGACGGCTTCTACGCCCGGCTCGCCCGGGGCGGCACCACGCCGACCACCTCGCAGCCCTCGCCGGACGCCTTCGCCTCGGTGTACCGGGAGCTGCTCCAGGACCCCGACGACCAGGTGCTCAGCATCCACATCTCGCAGAAGCTGAGCGGCACCCTGCAGTCGGCGACGCTCGCGGCCCGCGAGCACGAGGGGCGGGTCCACGTCGTCGACTCCGGCAGCGTGAGCATGGGCATCCAGTTCCTGGTGCGGGGGGCGCTGCGCGACGGTGCCGCCGGCGCGGATGTGGCCACCGTCGTCCGCAACTCCGAGGCGCGGCGGGAGCGGGTGACGGTCTACGTGCTCCTCGACACCCTCACCTATCTGCACCGCGGCGGGCGCATCGGCGGCGCCCAGGCATTCCTCGGCGGGGTGCTCAGCGTCAAGCCGCTGCTGCGCGTCGCCGGCGAGGTCCATCCCCAGGCGCGGGTGCGCAACCGCCGCCAGGGGATCGACCGCATGCTCGCGCTGCTCGCCGAGGCGGGCCCTCTCGAGGCGGTGGGCGCCATGCACAGCGGGGCCCCCGAGCTGCTCGACGAGGTGCGGGCGCGGCTGGTGGCCGCCTACCCCGAGCTCGACCTCACCAGCGGGGAGATCGGTCCCGTGGTGGGCACCTACGCCGGCCCCCGCGCGGTCGGCGTCGCCTGCCTGCGCGCCGGCTGAGATTCCGCGGCGGGCCGCTCTGCCGCCGGTGGGAACCGCTGTTCGGCCTAGACTCGCGGGGTGCCCCCGAACCCCTCTCCGGCCGGCGGACCCGTGGTCTCGCCCGGGCTCGACACTCCGGTGGAGCGCCTTGCCGGCGTCGGCCCCCGCCAGGCGACCCGGATGGCAAAGCTCGGCATCCACACCGTCCGCGACCTGCTCCTCCACCTGCCTCGCCGCCACGAGGACACCCGCGAGGTGCGCTCGCTGGCCTTGCTGGCGCCCGGCGCCGAGGTGCAGACGGTGCGCGCCCGGGTGCGCCGGGTCGGGTCGCGGCGCACACCCTACAAGCGGATGGCGCTGGTCGAGGCCGTCCTCGAGGACGGTGCCGCCACCGCCACGGCGGTGTGGTTCAACCAGCCGTTCCTGGTCCGGCAGCTGCGGCAGGGCGAGGAGCTGCTGCTCAGCGGCAAGGTGAAGTGGGAGAGGAGCGGCCCCGTCCTCCAGAACCCCCAGTTCGAGCGGGTCTCCGAGGGGCAGCTGCACGTCGGCCGCCTCACCCCCGTCTACCCCGAGACCGGCGGGCTCACCTCCCGCCACCTGCGAGAGCGCATCGCGCCGCTGCTGCCCCTCACCGAGCTGCTCGCCGACGCCCTCCCCGACGCGCTCCGCGAGCAGGAGGGGCTGCTGCCCCTGGGCGAGGCGCTGCGCGCGCTCCACGCGCCCACCTCGCCGGAGCTGGTCGACCGCGCTCGCGAGCGGATCGGCTTCGAGGAGCTCTTCCTTCTCCAGCTCGCCGCGCAGCGGGCGCGCCGGCGCCGGCTGGGCGGGACCGGGGTGGTGGTGCCCTACGACCCCGACGTGGCCCGCGGCTTCGCCGACTCGCTGCCCTTCCGGCTCACCGACGGGCAGCGGCGCGCCGCCCACGGCATCCTCACCGACATGGCCCAGCCGGGTCCGATGAACCGGCTGCTGCAGGGAGACGTGGGCAGCGGCAAGACGGTGGTGGCGGCGATGGCGGCGCTGATGGCCCATCACGCCGGCTTCCAGGCCCTGGTGATGGCCCCCACCGAGATCCTGGCGCGGCAGCACCACGGCACCCTCGACGCGCTGCTCGCCCCCCACGGTGTCTCGGTGCGGCTGCTGATCGGCGCCACCCCGGCGCGCGCCCGCCGCGAGATCCTCGGCGGCGTCGCCGCGGGGCAGGACACTCTGCTGGTCGGCACCCACGCGCTCACCGAGGACGAGGTCCGCCCGGTCGCGCTCGGCCTGGTGGTGGTCGACGAGCAGCACCGCTTCGGGGTCGCCCAGCGCCAGCGGCTGCGGCGCAAGTCCGAGGACATCCCCAACTTCCTGGCGATGACCGCCACCCCGATCCCGCGCTCACTGGCGCTCACCCTGTACGGCGACGTCAACCACAGCGAGCTGCGCGAGATGCCGCCGGGGCGCACCCCGGTGGTCACCCGCGTGGTCGGCCCGCAGGACCGGCCCGCCGCCTACGACTTCGTGCGGGCCCAGGTCGCCGAGGGCCGCCAGGCGTTCGTGATCTGCCCGCTGGTGGAGGAGTCCGACACCCTGGGGGTGCGCAGCGCGACCTCGGAGCACGAGCGGCTGAGCACCGAGGTGTTCCCCACGCTTCGGGTGGAGCTGCTCCACGGCCGCATGCCCTCGCGGGAGAAGGAGGAGCGGATGGGCCGCTTCGCCGCCGGCGAGGCCGACCTGCTGGTGACCACCAGCGTGGTCGAGGTGGGCGTGGACGTGCCCAACGCCACCATCATGCTGATCGAGGGCGCCGAGCGCTTCGGGCTCGCCCAGCTCCACCAGTTCCGCGGCCGGGTCGGCCGGGGCGCCCACGCCTCCCACTGCCTGCTCTTCCAGGGCACCCCCGACCCCGCCGGGCACGACCGGCTGGAGGCGGTGGCGACGACCCAGAGCGGCTTCGACCTCGCCGAGCTCGACCTGCGGATGCGCGGCCCCGGCGACGTCATCGGCCTGCGCCAGCACGGGCTCCCCGAGATGCGGGTCGCCGACCTCCTCGACCAGGCGCTGATGGAGCGCGCCCGCGCCGCCGCCGAGCGCTGGCTCGACGTCGACCCCACCCTCAGCCTCCACCCGCCCCTCGCCGAGGCCATGACCAGCTTCCGCGACGTCTTCGACCTCGACTGATGGCGGCGACACGGATCACCGCGGGGGCGTGGCGGGGGCGGCTGGTCGACACCCCCGCCGGCCTCGAGACCCGGCCCACCACCTCGCTGGTGCGCCAGGCGCTGTTCAACATCCTCGGTGACGTCGCCGGCGCCTCGCTGGTCGATCTCTACGCCGGTGCCGGGACGGTGGGGTTCGAGGCGCTGAGCCGGGGCGCCGCCCGGGTGGTCTTCGTGGAGCGGAACCGCTCCACGCTCCGGCTGGTGGCCCGGACGGCCGAGCGCCTGGGCTGCATCGATCGCTGCCGGCTGGTCGCCGCCGACGTGCTCCCCTGGGTCCGCGGCCGCCCCGGCGAGCTCGCCACCGCCGACGTGGCCTTCCTCGACGCTCCCTATCGCGACCAGGGGATGGCCGCGGTGCTCGACGCGCTCGGAGCGCAATCCCCGCCGGTCGTCGTGTGCGAACATCACCGCGGCGCCGGTCCTCCCGACGCGGTGGGGGGCCTGGAGCGTGTCCGGGAGGCGATCTACGGCACCACCCGGCTGAGCTTCTACCGCCGGGCGGGGGCGGAGCACGAGGCGGGGGAGGCTCGGGACCAACGGGAGAGAGGATGACCCGCATCGCCGTCTACCCGGGGAGCTTCGACCCTGTGACCCTCGGTCACCTGGACGTGCTCGAGCGGGCGACGCTGATCTTCGACCGGGTCATCATGGCGGTCCTCGAGAATCCCGCGAAGAGCGGGCTCTTCACCGTCGAGGAACGGGTCGAGCTGATCCGGCAGAGCGTCAACGAGAACCCGCGGGTCGAGGTCGACACCTTCCAGGGGCTGACCGTCGAGTACGCCCGCCGGGTGGGCGCCGCCGCCATGATCCGCGGGTTGCGCGCCGTCAGCGACTTCGAGAACGAGTTCCAGATGGCGCTGATGAACCGCCGCCTCGCGCCCGAGATCCACACGGTGTTCCTGATGACCTCCTTCTCCAACGTCTACGTCTCCTCCTCTCTGATCAAGGAGGTCTACCGCTTCGGCGGCAGCGTCGAGGACGTGCTTCCCCCGCCCAGCGCGCGGGCGATGCGGCGGCGCTTCGGCAGAGAGGACAGCGATCACGCACTCCAGGGGGAACGGACGTGAGCGACATCGCCGCCGAGAGCCCCTCGGTGATCGACCTCCTCGACCGGCTCGAGAGCCTGGTGGTGAACGGCAAGCGCATCGTCTTCACCCCCAACGTGGTGGTCAACGAGGACGAGGCCCTCGACCTCATCGACCGCGCCCGGATGCAGCTCCCCGAGGAGATGAAGCAGGCGCACTGGGTGATCGACGAGCAGGAGCGGCTGCTGGCGCAGGCGCGCGAGACCGCCGAGGCGCTGGTCGAGGAGGCGCGCGAGGAGGCCGAGCGCACCACCGCCGCCGCTCGCGAGGAGGCGGAGCGGCTCGCCGCCGCCGCTCGCGAGGACGCCGAGCGGCTGGATCGCGAGGCCACCGAGCACGCCGCCGCGATGGTCAGCAGGCACGCCGTCACCCGCGCCGCCGAGGAGCGCGCCCGCAGCCTCGTCGACGAGGCGGAGGAGCGCGCCGCCCACGTCGCCGCCGAGGCGGACGCCTACACGCGCGAGGTGATGGAGACGCTGGAGGGGCAGCTGCAGCGCACCGCGCAGACCGTCCGCAAGGGCATCGAGAGCCTCCCGGCACCCGAGCCGCGACGGCGCAAGCGCTGACCGTGTGCGGCCACGCAGCGGAGCGTCGCCGCCCATAGCGGATGGCGGCGAGGCCGGCGAGTGCCGGCCAGGGGGGTGGTCGCGGGTCGCGCGAGGCGCTTCCCGCGACTGGACGGGGGGACGTGGTCCTCCCGCGTAGAAACCCGGAGCGAAAAGGCCACGAGGAAATCCCCGCGACCGCTATACTCCGCCGGCGAATACGCACCACCGGAGTAGCAATGGCAGTCCCCAAGGAACGCGTCCCCAAGGCGCGTCGTGACCGGCGCCGCGCCCACCTCGCCCTGGCGCGCCCGGCGCTCGTCCCCTGCCAGCAGTGCCGGCGGCCCAAGCGGCCGCACCACGTCTGCCAGAACTGCGGCACGTACCACGGGCGCGAGGTTCTCGTCACCGAGTGACCCGGGTCGCGCTGGTCTTCCCCGGTCAGGGCAGCCAGTCCGCAGGCATGGCTGCCGGTCTTCTCGACGTCCCCCCCGCAGGGGCGCTGCTCGACGTCGCCGGGGCCGCCGGGATCGACCTGCGCGGCGCTCTCGCCGGCGACGAGGAGGGGCTGCGGCCCACCGAGGTGGCCCAGCCTGCGCTTCTCCTCGTCGAGGCGGTGCTGGCGCTGCGGCTGGGCTCGCCGGCCCGGGGGATCGACATCGTGGGGGTGGCCGGGCACAGCGTCGGCGAGTACGCCGCCCTGGTCGCCGCCGGGGTGCTCGAGCCCGAGGTCGCGATGCGCCTGGTGACCGCCCGCAGCCTGGCCATGGCGGGAATGCGCGAGGGGGGGATGACCGCCCTCCTGGGCGCCTCCGAGGAGGTCGCCACCGCGGTCTGCGCCGAGGTCGGTGCCGCCGGCGGCGGGGTGGTGGTGGTGGCCAACCTCAACGGCCCCGGCCAGGTGGTGATCAGCGGCGAGCGCCGCGCCCTCGAGGCGGCGGCCGCGCTGGCCCGCCAGCGCGGGGTGCGGC
>JAQBPI010000045.1 GCA_028287605.1 Chloroflexota bacterium | reverse complement strand
CTCGCTGCTCGCCGCGCTCCGCGAGCGGCTGCCGGGGGTGCGCCGCATCGGCGTGGCCCGGCGCGCCGAGATCGCCCGGCGCGCCCTGGAGGACGGCCTCTGCGACGCCGCGGGCACCGGGCCCGAGCTGCTCGCCGGTGCCGGGGTGGTGGTGCTCTGCACCCCCGTCGACGCCATGGAGGGCTGGCTGCGGCGGTGCGCCGAGACCGCGCCGGAGTCCCGGGTCACCGACTGCGGCAGCACCAAGGCGTGGGTGTGCGAGCGGGGCGCCGCGCTGCTCGGCGAGGGCCGGTTCCTCGGCGGCCACCCCATGGCGGGGCGCGAGCGCAGCGGCTACGAGGCCGCCGATGCCGGGCTCTTCGCCGGCTGCACCTGGGTGGTGACCCCCCGCCGCGAGGCCGACCTGGCCGGGTTCGCCCCCTGGCTGGCGGTGGTCGAGGCGCTCGGAGCCCACCTCGAGGTGCTGGACCCCGCCACCCACGACGCCGCCGTCGCCGCCGTCTCCCACCTGCCCTTCGCGCTCAGCGCCGCCCTGGTCCGCGCCGTGGCGGCCGGCCCGGCGTGGCCCGCGGCGCAGCGGCTGGCGACCAGCGGCTTCCGCGACATGGCCAGGCTGGCGGGCGGTGACCCGGCGATGTACGCCGCGATCGCCCGCACCAACCCGGCGGCGATGCTCGGCGTCCTGGACCTTCTCGAGGCCGAGCTGGGCACGCTCCGCGGGCTGCTCGAGGGCGGCGAGGGCGGGCGGGAGTGGTTCGCCGCCGCCCGGGAGGTCCGCTCGACATGGCTGGCCGGCCGGGCCGCCGCGGGCGGGGCGGTCCGGTGACCGAGGTGCGCCTGGAGGCGGCGCGGCGCGTCGACGGCGAGGTCACCGTGCCCGGCGACAAGTCGATCAGCCATCGCGCGCTGCTGCTCGGCGCCATCGCCTGCGGCCGCAGCTTCCTCGGCAACCTCTCACCCGCGGCCGACGTGGCCAGCACCGCCGGCTGCCTCGCCGCCTGCGGCGCCTGGCTGCGCCTCTTCGACGACGGGAAGTGGGTGCTCGACGGCGCCGGGGTGGGACGCACCCTGCGCAGCCCCGAGGCCGACCTCGACTGCGGCAACTCCGGCACCACCATGCGGCTGCTCAGCGGGCTGCTCGCCGGGCACCCCCTGGAGGCGGTGCTCGACGGCGACGCCTCGCTGCGGCGGCGGCCGATGCGCCGGGTGGCGGTGCCCCTGGAGCTGATGGGCGCCGCGGTCGAGCCCTCTCCCGGCGGCACCGCTCCGCTGCGGGTGCGCGGCCGCTTCCCGCTGCGCCCGGTGGTCTACGAGCTGCCGGTGGCGAGCGCCCAGCTCAAGTCGGCGGTGCTGCTCGCCGGCCTCGCCGCCGACGGCCCCACCACCGTGGTCGAGCCGGCGCCGAGCCGCGACCACACCGAGCGGCTGCTCCGGCTCTGCGAGGTGCCGGTGGCGGTCGAGGGAGGGCGGATCACCGTCACCCCCGCGCCGCTCCAGCCCTTCGGCCTGCGCGTGCCCGGCGACCTCAGCTCGGCCGCATTCCTGCTGGCGCTGGCGGCGACCCGCCCGGGGTGGCGGGTGCGCTGCCCCGGGGTCACCCTCAACCCCGGCCGCACCGGCGTGCTCGAGGTGCTGCGGGCGATGGGGGCGCAGGTGAGTGTCGAGCCCGGGCCCGAGGCGGGCGGGGTCGAGCCCGTGGGCGACGTCGAGGTGCGCGGCGCGCCGCTGCGGGCGGTGACCATCGCCGGCGACCTCATCCCCCGGCTCATCGACGAGCTGCCCGTGCTCGCCGTGCTCGCCACCCAGGCGGAGGGCACCACCGTGATCCGGGACGCCGCCGAGCTCCGGGCCAAGGAGAGCGACCGCATCGCCCTGGTCGCCGCCGGCCTGCGCGCCCTCGGCGCGGAGTGCGAGGAGGCGCCGGACGGCCTCGCCGTCCACGGCCCGGTGCGGCTGCGCGCCGCCGCGCTCGACGCCGGCGGCGACCATCGCCTGGCCATGGCCTGGGCGGTCGCCGCCTGCCTCGCCGCCGACGGCGGCGTGACCATCATCCGCGGCGCCGAGTGCGTCGCCGTCTCCTACCCCCGGTTCTTCGAGGACCTCGGCGGCCTGACCACCGGTTGAGGTTTGCGCCGGCCGCTCTGCTGCCGGCGGGGAGGCCCACCCGGCAGCAGATCGGCCGAGCAACTCCGATCGGCCGAGAACACTCCCGGGACCCTCAGGCGGCCGCCGCCGGCGGTCCCAGGTCCAGGAGCAGGGGAGGGGAGGCGAGGTCCTCGACGATCTTCAGCTCGACCACGTCGAGCAGCACCGGCACCGAGCTGGGCGCCTCGATGAAGGGGCGGGCCGCCGGAGCGTGCGCGGCGATGCGGTCGATGAGCTCGTTGCGGCGCTCGGGATCCTCGACGGCGTGGGCCAGGCCGGTGCCCTGGATCCACCGCGAGGGGTTGCCCGGGGAGCACATGAAGGCCACCCTCGGGTCCGCGGTGATGCCCCGGTGGAGCCGCGTCTCCCGGAACAGGGTGAGCACCAGGCGGATGCGGCCGCCGTCGAGCACGGTGGCGAAGAAGACCCCCGCGGCGTGAGGGCCGGAGGGGAGCGTGGTCGCCAGGGTGGCGATGTTGTAGCCGCGCAGCGCCCACAGGGCACGGTCGAGGTCGGCTCGCGAGGCGGTCATCGCGACCCCACTATAGACGGCTGGTGACAGCCTCCCGATCCGGATGACAGCCTTCCGCCCAGGCTGTAACGGCCGGTGTCGACGGCGTCGGCGGCCCTAGGATTGCGGTCGATGGCCATCCTCCCGCCGCCCCGCGACGACAGCGATCAGCTCGAGCTCCTGCATGGGGTCAGCGGCGTGCTCGGCGCCTCGCCGGACATGGACGCGACCATGGACGCGGTGCTCCGCGCCATCATGCTGGTGCTACCCTTCGACACCGCCAGCCTCTTCCTCGTCGACCACGACGGCCACCTGCGGATCTGCGCCGCGCTCGGCTACGAGCTCGACGGCCGCGACCCGCGGGTGTTCCCGGTGGGATCGGGGGTGGTCGGCTGGGTGGTCAGCAACCGCACCCCGGCGCTGGTGCTCGACTCCGAGCACGACGGCCGCTTCGAGGCCTTCGACGGGCGCACCCCGCGCTCGCTGCTCGCGGTTCCGCTCTGCGTCGGCGAGCGCGTCCTGGGCTCCCTCTGCCTGGTTCGCCGGGTGCCGGCGCCGCCCTTCGCCGAGGCCGACACCACGCTGGTGGCGACCATCGCGAACAGCGCCGCCCTCGCCCTCGAGAACGCCCGGCTGCACGAGCAGGAGCGCGCCCTGCGGCTGCGCCTGGAGGAGCTCAACCAGCTCTACTCCCAGGAGCGCCGGCTGGTCGAGCAGCTCGAGCGGCACGACCGGGTCTACAGCTCGGTGGTGAGCACCGTCTCCCACGAGCTGCGCACCCCGCTGATGGGCATCCAGGGCTTCGCCCGGATGATCCGCGACGGCGACATCGAGGGAGAGGAGGTGCGCGACTTCGCCTCCGAGATCCACGACAACGCGGTCCGGCTGAGCCGTTACGTCTGCGGCATCCTCTCGGAGGACGCGGTGGAGCGCGGCAACGTCAACCTCGAGCTGCGCGAGGTCCGGCTGCGGCCGCTCGCCGACCGGGTGCTGCGCTCCTTCGCGCCGATGACGCGGGGCACCCACCAGCTCGTCAACGACGTCCCCGCCGACCTGCCGTCGGTGCGCGGCGACGCCGACCGGCTGACCCAGATCGCCTTCAACCTGGTCAGCAACGCCGTGAAGTACAGCCCCATGGGCGGACAGGTCCGGGTGTGGGCGCGCCCCGCGGAGGGGGGGAAGGTCGAGCTCGGCGTCGACGACGAGGGCATCGGCATCCCCGTCGACTCGCAGTCGCGGGTCTTCGAGCGCTTCTACCGGGTGGCCACGCCCGAGACCCGGGGCATCACCGGCGCCGGCGTCGGCCTGTCCATCGTCAAGGGCCTGGTCGACCTCCACGGCGGCAGCATCGCCTTCGACTCCGAGCAGGGCCGCGGCAGCAGCTTCCGGGTCCGGCTTCCGCAGTGGGTCTACTTCCCGCCGGCGGCCGACTACGGCGAGCTCCCCGCCCTCTCCCGCCTCTCTCGCTGAGCGCACACCGGCGAGGTGGCTGCCTCGGGCGGCCGCGCGACGCTACGCTCTCCCCATGAACACGCCGGGACCGCGCCGCCAGGGCCGCCGCGAGGTGGGCCCGCCGGTCGTGGACGAGTCCAGCCCCGCCGCCGAGGCGGAGCGGAGGCGGCTGGCCGCCACCGTGGCGCGGCTGCGGCTCGAGCTGGCGCGGCTGCGGGGCGAGCTCGACGACGACGCCGCCGCGCCCGGCGGGACCCGCCACCTCGCCGGGGTCGCCGGGACGGACGCGGAGCAGGGCGACCTCGCCGCCGAGGCGGACGTCCGCGCCCGGGAGGCCGAGCACCGGGTGCGCCTGCTCGCCGAGGAGCTCGGCACCGAGCGGCGCGAGCTCGACCAGCTCCGCGACCGGCTCGCCGACCTCGAGGCGGCGGGTGGGAGGAATGACGCGCTCGCTTCGACGCTGGCCGAGGAGCGCGAGGCGAGGATCATGCTCGAGACCCTTCGCGACGGCCTCGCGGCCGCCATGGAGGAGCAGCGCAGGCGCCACGAGCGCGAGGTCGCCGACGTCGTGGAGGCCGCCGAGGAGCGTCGCGTCGAGCTGAGCCGGAGCCACCTCCGTGAGCAGGAGCAGCTCCGGGCGGAGCTCGACGCCGCCGCCGCGGAGTGCGCCGCACTGGCCGAGCGGCTGGAGGCGGAGGCCGGCGCCCGCGCCCGCGCCGAGGCCCGCTGTCGCGACCTCGACCGCGAGGTGGACGAGCTGCGCAACTGGATCAGCGCCGCCCAGAGCAGGCGTCGCAGCCTCCTCCGCCACTCCGCGCTGCCGCCCCCGCCGGGGCGGATCCGCTCCTCCGACCGTAGAATGACGCCTCCGCCGACCCTGTAGGGAACGACCATGGCCTCCACCCTGTTCGACAAGATCTGGCGCCGCCACCTGGTGCACGAGGACCGCGGGACCGCGCTCCTGTACATCGACCTGCACCTCGTCCACGAGGTCACCTCGCCGCAGGCCTTCGAGTCCCTGCGGCTGGCCGGGCGGCGGGTGCGGCGTCCCGACCTGACGGTGGCGACCATGGATCACAACGTCCCCACCACGGACCCGTCGCTTCCGGTGGCGGACCTCACCGCCAAGCGGCAGATGGACACGCTGCTGGCGAACTGCCGCGAGTTCGGCATCCCCTGCTTCGGGATGGGCGACCCGCGCCAGGGCATCGTGCACATCATCGGCCCCGAGCTCGGCCTGACCCAGCCGGGCATGACCATCGTCTGCGGCGACTC
>JAQBPI010000030.1 GCA_028287605.1 Chloroflexota bacterium | reverse complement strand
GCGCACCGCCGCGGGCAGCGCCTCGCGCTCGGCGAGGCAGTGGGCGCGCACAAGCTCGAGCGGCGGCAGGGCGACGCAGGTGCGCCCCGCCTCCATCACACGGTGCAGGAGCGGCCGTCCCGGCAGGCTCTCGTCGGCGAGGCCGACCACGTCCCCGTGACCGGGGTCGCGGAAGACCTGGTGGACGCCCGGGTCGGTGTGCTTGGCGGAGCTCAGCTTCATCACCGGCCGGTCGACGCCCGCCTCGCACTGCGCCACCAGCTTGTAGACGCCGCCGAGCGAGGGCGCGTCCGCCGAGGTGCCGAGCATGGTGCCGACCCCGAAGGCGTCGATGGGGGCCCCGGCGCGCACCAGGGTCTCGATGCGGTACTCGTCCAGGTCGTTGGAGGCGACGATCCGGCAGGACTGCATCCCGGCGGCGTCGAGCATCCTGCGCGCCGTCGCCGCCTCCTCGGCGAGGTCGCCGGAGTCGATCCGGATGCCGGCGAGGGACACGCCGGTCGCGGCCGACGCCGCGATCGCGTTGGCCACGCCGCGCACGGTGTCGTAGGTGTCGACGAGGAGCACGGCGAGGCCGGGGTACTCGCGCAGGAACGCGTCGAAGGCGGCGCGCTCGCCGTCGGGCCCGAAGGCGAGAACGTAGTGGTGTGCCATGGTCCCGGTGGTGGGGATGCCCAGCCGCCGGCCCGCCACCGCCGTCGCCGTTCCGGCGGCACCGGCGATGTAGGCCGCCCGGGCCACCCCCAGGGCGGCGTCGGGGCCGTGCAGGCGGCGCAGCGAGAAGTCCCACACCGGCCGGCCGGCGGCGGCGTCCACGATCCGCGCCGCCTTGCTGGCGATCATCGTCTGGTGGTTCACGATGGCGAGCAGCGCCGACTCCGCCAGGGTGGCCTCGACCCGCGGGGCGATGACCCGCAGCAGCGGAACCTCGGCGCCGACCACCGTGCCCTCGGCGATTGCCTCGACCCGGCCGGTGAAGCCGAGCCCGGAGAGGTGGTCGAGAAAGTCGTCCTGGTAGATCCCCTGCCGGGCCAGCCAGTCCAGCTCGACCTGCTCGAAGCGCAGCCCCTCGAGGTAGGCGAGGGCCTGCTCGAGGCCGGCGGCGACCAGGTAGCCGCGGTGACGCGGGAGGCTGCGGACGAAGAGCTCGAAGGTCACCTCGCCGTTCAGCCCGGCGTGGAGGAACGACTGCGCCATGGTGAGCTCGTACTGGTCGCAGTGCAGCCCGTAGCCGGCGTCGGACAGGGGCAGCGGCCGCGTCTCGGTCACAGGCGATCCCCAGCGGGAGGACGGCGGTTCAGCACAGAGGCTATCACCCGTCCGGGGCCGGGCCGTCTCAGCTGGAGACCACCACCAGGCGGCGAGGCCGGTGGCGGCGCTCAGCTCCGCCCCCCGCCCCGGCGCGGATCGCCGCCGGCGTGCGCGAGCGCCGCGGGCTCCAGGCGGGGCGGCGCTCGACGAACTCGTAGAGCATCGCCGGTCGGCCCGGCACCCCCTTGACCACCACCCCGGTGCTGCGCACCAGCCCGGACTGCTCCAGCTCGCGGCGGAAGTTCGAGGCCTCGTGGGTGACCCCGGAGATGGCCTCGTAGAGCCGTCTCGCCTGGGGCATGGTGAAGCGCTCGGGGAGCAGGCCCACGGCGATGTTCGAGTACCAGAGCTTGCCGCGGAGCCGCTCGGTGCCCTCGGCGATCGTCGCGCCGTGGTCGAAGGCCACGTCGGGGAGGTCGTCGACGGGGAACCAGCGGGCGGTGGTGTCGCCCTCGTGGAGCACCGCGGCGTCGATGAGCGCGAGGTAGGAGATCGACACGATCCAGCCCCGCGGGTCGCGGCTGGGGTCGCCGTAGGTGTGCAGCTGCTCGAGGTAGACGGCGCCCACCCCGGTCTTCTCGGTGAGCTTGCGCTGGGCGGTCTGCTCGGGCAGCTCGTCGTCGTTCATGAAGCCGCCGGGGAGGGCCCAGCGGCCCTGCTGCGGGGGCTCCTCCCGGCGCACCAGGAGCACGTGGAGGCGGCCGCTCCGAGGCGCGAGGACGACCGGATCGGCGGTGAGCGCCGCGGGGGCCGCATAGCCCGCGGAGTTGACCGCGGTGAGCCTCGGCATGCATCGCTGAGGCTAGCAGCAGCGACGATCCTGCATGCTGCCGCGATGCCCAGCGCCGAGCTCGCCCTCCCCGGTCCGCTCGACGTCCGCACGTCGCTGGAGGTCTTCCGCCGCTGGGGCGACGACCTCGTCGATCGCTGGGACGGCGAGGTGCTGCTCCGCACCCTCCGGAGCGGCGGCGAGCCGATCGCCTGGGCGGCGGTCCCGGCCGGCGACACCGGCTCGCCCCGCCTGCGGGTGAGCGTCGACGACCGCGCCCACCTCGAGGCCGCGGTCGCCGCGGGCCACGCCCTCTTCGTGACCGCGCCGGAGGCGTTCGAGGGCCTCCGCGCACGCGACGCGGCGGTGGCGGCTGCGGAGGCTCGCCACCCCGGTGTCCGCGGCGTCCGCGAGCCCGACCTGCTCACCGCGCTGGTGCGGTCCATCAGCGCCCAGCAGGTCAACCTGCGCTGGGCGGCGACCACCCGGGCCCGGCTGGTGCGCGCCACCGGGGTGGTGCGCAGCGCCTGCGGACGCGAGGTCTGGGCGCTCGACCCCCAGCGGCTGGCGGAGACCGACCCCGCCGAGCTCCGCGCCCTGCAGTTCACCACCCGCAAGGCGGAGTACATCGTCGGCGCGGCCGCCGAGGTGAGCGCGGGCCGCCTCGACCTCGAGCAGCTGCGCGCCTGCGGCGACGAGGAGGTCATCGAGCGGCTGGTGGCGGTGCGCGGCCTCGGCCGCTGGACCGCCGAGTGGGTGCTGGCGCGCACCCTCGGCCGCCCCCGGGTGGTGGCCGGCGACCTCGGCGTGCGCAAGGCGGTGGGCGCGGCCTACCGGGGCGGGCGGATGCCCACCGAGGCCGAGGTGCGCGCCCTCACCGCGCACTGGGGGGCCGGGGCGGCGGTCGCGCAGGCGGTGCTGCTCCACACCCTGGTGACCGCTGCGCGACCCTGCTGAAGGATCTTCTCGCGGGGCAGCCCGGTGCTGGCGACAGCGCGAACCCGCCGCCCAGAATGGGGCGATGCCCGGTCGCGCCCGCCTCGCCGCCCTGGTGGGCATGCCGCTCCTGCTCGCCGCCTG
>JAQBPI010000005.1 GCA_028287605.1 Chloroflexota bacterium | reverse complement strand
GCCTGGCCGCCGCCCAGCCCGGGGACGCCGCGCTGCTGGCCCTGGCCCGCGAGGTCGACGACGTGGAGCGCGCCTGGGCACCGGCGGCGAGCGGCACAATGCCGCGGTGACCCGCGCCTCGGAGCTCCGCGCCGCCCTCCACGACAGCCTCGGCACGGTGATCGTGGGGCAGACGCAGGTCCTGGACGGGCTGCTGCTCGGCCTGCTGACCGGCGGCCACATCCTCCTGGAGGGGGTGCCCGGCACCGCCAAGACGCTGATGGCACGGGCCCTGGCCGAGGCCACCGACGCGCGCTTCCGCCGGGTGCAGTTCACTCCCGACCTGCTCCCCTCGGACATCGTCGGCACCAGCGTCTACCGCGCCGACCGCGGCACCTTCGAGTTCCGCGAGGGGCCGATCTTCACCGATACCCTGCTCGCCGACGAGATCAACCGCGCCCCCGCCAAGACCCAGGCGGCGCTGCTCGAGGCGATGGAGGAGCGGCAGGTCACCGCCGACGGCACCCGCATGCCCCTGGGCGACCGCTTCCTGGTGATCGCCACCCAGAACCCGGTGGAGTTCGAGGGCACCTACCCGCTCCCCGAGGCGCAGCTCGACCGCTTCTTCCTCAAGCTCGAGGTGCCCATCCCCGGCACCGAGGCCGAGGCCGAGCTGCTCCGCCGCGTCGACCGCGGCTTCAGCCCCCTGGAGCTCCGCGCCGCGGGCCTCCGCAGCGTGGTGACCGCCGAGGCGCTGCGCGCCGCCCGCGCCGCCGCCGCCGCGGTTCGTGTCACCGATGTCATCATCTCCTACATCACCCAGCTGTGCGCGGCGACCCGCAGCTCGCCCGACCTGCTGCTGGGGAGCAGCCCGCGCGGCGCCATCGCCCTGCTCCAGGGCGGCAAGGCGCTGGCGGCGATCGCGGGCCGCGACTACGTCGTCCCCGAGGACGTCAAGGACCTCTGCGTGCCGGCGCTGCGCCACCGCCTGGTGCGCCGTCCCGAGGCCGAGCTGGCCGGGGTCACCGAGGTGGCCGCGGTGGAGCGGGCGATGGCACGGGTGCCGGTGCCGCGATGACGGCGCGGGGGGCGGCGCTGCTGCTCGCCCCGCTGGCGCTGCTGGCGGTCTCGGCGGCGGTGGCGCCGCTGCGCTGGGTGGCGCCGGCGCTGCTCGTCGCCGCCGCCGCCGCGATCGCCGTGGACGGGCGGCGGGCGCCGTCGAGGGCCCGGTTGCACGCGGTGCGCGAGCTCGACGAGCCGCTCTCGGTGGGGCGTCCCAACCCGGTGCGGCTGCGCATCGAGGTCGACGGCGGCGGCCGCCACCGCGCCGTGGTGCGCGACGAGCACCCTCCCGACATGCGCGCCTCGGTGGAGGTGAGCCGCCTCTGGATCCCCGGCGAGGCCGGCTACGCGCTCACCCCGCCGGTGCGAGGCCGGCGCGACTTCGGCCGGACCGTGGTGCGCGTCGAGGGGCCCTGGGGGCTGGGCTGGCGGCAGTCGGCGCTGGGCGACCCGGTGCCGGTGCGGGTCGACCCCGACCTCAGCGCGGTGCACAGCTACGAGGCGCTGGCGCGGCGCGGCCAGCTCGCCGAGATGGGGGTGCGCAGCCTGCGCCGGCCCGGTGAGGGCACCGAGTTCGAGCGGGTGCGCGACGCCGTGCCCGACGACCCCCTGCGCACCATCAACTGGCGGGCGACGGCGCGCAGCGGGCGGCTGATGGCCACCGAGCTGATCCCCGAGCGCGCCCAGCCGGTGATCGTCTGCCTCGACCACGGCCGGCTGATGGGGGTGGGCGCGGGCGAGCTGACCAAGCTCGACCTCGCCATCAACGCCGCCCTGCTGCTGGTGCACGTGGCCCTGCGCACCGGAGACCGCGCCGGCCTGCTCGCCTTCGACGACCGGGTGACGGTGGCGCTGGCCCCGCGCGCCGGGCGCGGCCAGCTCCGCGCCGTGCTCGACGCGGTGCAGCCGCTGCAAGCTGGGCTCATCGAGGCCGACTACGACGAGGCCCTCGGCTACCTCAGCCGCTGGCAGCGGCGGCGCGCCCTGCTGGCGATCTTCACCGACGTGCTCGACCCCGACCAGGGGGCGGCGCTGCTGCGCCAGTGCGCCCGGCTGCGCCGCCATCACCTGCCACTGGTGATCACCGTGCGCGACCCCGCCCTCGACGACGCCGCCCGGCTGCGCCCGCGGCAGGCCGAGGACGCCTACGTGCGGGCCGTCGCCGGCGGGCTGCTCGCCGACCGCGAGGCCTCGCTGCAGATCCTCCGGCGCAGCGGCGTGGACACGCTCGATGCCGACGCCCGCACCCTCAGCCCGCGGCTGGTGAACCGCTACCTGGAGCTCAAGCGCCGGGCGCGGCTGTAGTACGGGTCCGGGACGGGGCGCTCGGGTACCCGTCGCCGTCGGGGAGCGTCCAGGGATCCACCCCCATCCGCACCGCATCGTCGAGCTGTCGCTTGAGCTCGCGAAAGCCCAGATGGAAGTACAGCCACACCAGCCACAGGACAGCGGCCACGAGAAGGCCTGCCAGTCGAATCCAACCGCTCACGTGGGCGACGGCGGTCGCGAGGTCCGCCCCGTCGTGAACCAGGAGGATCATCAGCAGCGCCACCGGCACTCCACCGAAGAGCCAGGCGGCGTGCCGGTGGATGTTCTTCGTGGCATCAAGCCTGAACTGTCCATCCTCGTCGAGCCGCCTGAGGAACGTCTCCCAGCCCAGCAGGGGTCGCCCGTCGGCATCCGGCAGCCGTGAGGAGAGACGGACGGCGATGTACGTGGCGAGCTTGAGAATCTGCGCACTGTGGTCGATCCATTGGAGCCCGAGCAGGCTCGACGCCACCGCCAGAGCGATGAGGATGTCCGGAAACCGCTCGAAGAATGCGAGACCTGCTCCCAGCGAGGTGAGACAGGCTCCGACGAGAGCAGAGGCGGACTGCATGTGATTGTCGATCTCCTCTCGCAGTCGACCGAACTCCACCAGGGTGACACGGCGAACATCGTCGCTGGCGGCGGGCGCCGGGTCTGCGCCGCTCCCCTGATCGCGCACCTCAGCGATGGACACGGGCGTCCGGCGGCCGGTGACCTCCGCGTGTGCGAACTCACCCTGCATCCCGCTGACTCCTCCATCCCCCCTGGACCCGGCGTCCATGAGTGTCGGCGAGCGCGGGTGCCCGATCGACACCTGGGATCACTCCCGGTGCGTGGACTTCGACCGGCTCGCGATCGATGGGAGCGGGCGATCTACAGGGTGCGCACCACGTAGGTGTTGACCGCCTTGTCGTGGAGCGTCTGCTTGAGCGGGTCCCAGAGCATCCAGAGGGCGTCGAGCCAGTAGAAGCCGAAGAAGCTGATCACCGCCATCACCGCCCACCGGCCCAGGGCCAGGGGGATCCCGATGTTGGCGCCGTTGTCCGCCCGCGCCACCCGGATCCTGACCATGCGCATCCCCCAGGTGCCACCCTGGGCGGGGAGGACGATCTGGTACACGCAGGCGGCGATGCCGAGGAGGACCAGGCCGAGGACGCCGACGGCGGCCGCGGCGCTGTTCCCCCCGCCGTCCTGGCTCGAGGAGACGCCGAGGATGACGACGAACACGATGGCCGGGACCAGGAAGATCAGTCCGTCGATGATCACCGCGCCGGCCCGCTGCAGGAAGCCGGCGAACTCGACGCCGGGGGCCGGCCCGGTCGGCTTCGCGTAGCCGGGATAGCCGGGATAGCCCGGAGCGGGGAACCCCGGCGGGGGCGGCGCGCCGTAGCCGGGCGGCGCCTGCGCCGGGTGGGCGGAGGGCGGATACCCGTAGGCCTGCGGCGGGTACCCGGGGGGCGGCGGTGGAGGCGGGGCGGGATGCCACTGCTGCCCGTTCCACATCCAGCGGCCGTCGGGGGAGAGGGTGCCCGGCGGGCTCGGCGGCGGCCCGCCCGCGGCGGCGGCGGCCGC
>JAQBPI010000255.1 GCA_028287605.1 Chloroflexota bacterium | reverse complement strand
TCACCTTCTCGCCCTGCTTCGCCATCTCCTCGGCGCGACCGGCGTCGAAGACCGCCTTGCCGTAGGCGGCGCCCGGAGAGGCCGCCAGCCCGGTGGCGATGATCTCGACGGCGGCGGCGGGGTCGATGCGCCGGTGGAGCAGCTGGTCGACCTGGGACGGCTCGACCCGGCGCACCGCCTCCTGGCGGGTGATCACCCGCTCGCGCGCCATGTCGACGGCGATCCTCACCGCCGCCGCCGCGGTGCGCTTGGCGCTGCGCGTCTGCAGCATGTACAGATGGCCGCGCTCGACCGTGAACTCCAGGTCCTGGACGTCGCGGTAGTGCCTCTCCAGCCGCTTCGCGATCCGGTCGAACTGCTGGTACACCCTGGGCATCTCGTCGCGCATGACCGAGATGGGCTGCGGGGTGCGGATGCCGGCGACGACGTCCTCCCCCTGGGCGTTGACCAGGTACTCGCCGAAGAGCACGCGCTCGCCGGTGTTGGGATCGCGGGTGAAGGCCACCCCGGTGGCGCAGTCGTCACCCATGTTGCCGAACACCATGGTCTGCACGCTGACCGCGGTGCCGAGGTCGTGGGGGATCCGGTTGTAGTTGCGGTAGTCGACGGCCCGCTTGTTGTTCCAGGAGGAGAACACCGCGCCGATGGCGGCGCGCAGCTGCTCGATCGGGTCCTCGGGGAACTCGCCGCTGGCGTTCTCGCGGACGACCTCGCGGTAGCGCTCGATCAGCCCCTCGAGGGCCTCGGGCGAGAGCTCGGCGTCGGTGCGGGCGCCGTGGTGCTCCTTGGCCTCGTCGAGGGCGCGCTCGAAGAGCTGGCCGTCGACGCCGAGCACGATCTTGCTGAAGAGCTGGATGAAGCGGCGCTGCGAGTCGAGGGCGAAGCGCCGGTTGCCGGTGAGCTCCGCCAGCCCCTCCAGGGTGGCGCTGTTGAGGCCGAGGTTGAGGACCGTGTCCATCATCCCCGGCATCGAGAACTTCGCTCCGCTGCGGACGCTGACGAGCAGCGGGTTGCGGGCGTCGCCGAAGCCCTTGCCGGTGGCCTTCTCCAGGGCGCGCAGCGAGGACAGCACCTGGTCCCACATCCCGTCGGGGAAGCGCTCACCCGAGGCGTAGTAGGCGTTGCAGGCCTCGGTCGTGATCGTGAACCCGGGGGGCACGGGCAGCCCCGCATTGGTCATCTCGGCGACGCCGGCGCCCTTCCCGCCGAGCAGCTCGCGCATCGAGGCGTTGCCCTCCTCGAAGCGGTAGACCCACTTCGGGGTCCGGGTGCGCCGCTTCGCCACGGCCACGGTCGTGGTCGCCTTGCGTGTCGCCGCCGCCCGGCTCCGACCACCGCCCGCGCCCGTCGCCGTGCCCGAGGACTTCGCGGTCGCGGGGGCCTTTCTCCGCGTGGTCGTGGTGCTGGGGGTGGTCTTGACGGCCATCGTGCTCCTCGTCTCCGTGCGCTCCCGGACAGGCGCGGGGAGCGTAGCACCGCGATGCGGGTCAGGAACCCTGGGCGCGGTCCAGCGCGCGCGACCGGCAGGCGTCGAGCTGCTCGCCGAGGGCGGTGGCCAGCCCCTCGAGGGGCACGCGGACCTGGGTCATGCCGTCGCGCTCGCGGATGGTGGCGGCGCGGTCCTCGAGGCTGTCGAAGTCGATGGTGACCGCGAGCGGCGTGCCGATCTCGTCCTGGCGGCGGTAGCGGCGGCCGATCGCCTGGGTCTCGTCGTAGTCGGTCGCGAACCGGGAGCGCAGGTCGCGCTCGACGCTGCGGGCCAGCTCGCTCAGCTCGGGCTTCTTGGAGAGGGGCAGCACCGCCACCTGGAAGGGCGCGACGTCGGGGTGGAGGCGGAGGACCACCCGGGTCTCGCCGCGCACCTCCTCCTCGTCGTAGCCGTCGCAGAGCAGGGTGATGAAGATGCGGTCGACGCCGGCGGCGGGCTCGATGACGTAGGGGGTGAAGCGGCGGTTGGCGGCCTGGTCGTAGAAGGTGAGGTCGCGGCCGGAGTGCTTCTGGTGGGCGCTGAGGTCGAAGTCGGTGCGGTTGGCGATGCCCTCGAGCTCGCTCCAGCCGAAGGGGAAGAGATACTCGACGTCCTTGGCCGCCTTGCCGTAGTGGGCCAGCTCGTCCGGCGCGTGGGGACGCAGGCGGAGGTTGGCGGTGCGCACCCCCAGGTCCTCGACGTACCAGCGGTGGCGCTCGGCGCACCAGTACTCGAAGAGCTCGTCGGAGGCCTCCGGCTCGCAGAAGTACTCCATCTCCATCTGCTCGAACTCGCGCAGCCGGAAGATGTAGTTGCCCGGGGAGATCTCGTTGCGGAACGAGCGGCCGTTCTGGGCGATGCCGAAGGGCAGCCGGCGCCGGGTCGAGTTCACCACGTTCTGGAAGTTGACGAACATCCCCTGGGCGGTCTCGGGCCGGAGGTAGACGGTCGCCGCCGCCTCCTCGACCGGGCCGAGGAAGGTCTTGAACATGAGGTTGAACTGCCGGGGCTCGCCGAGCGGCCCGTCACACTCGGGGCACGCGCGCACCTCCGGGTCCTTGCCGCGCTCGATGCGCTCGGCGGCGAGGTGGTCCTCGCGCCAGCGCCGCCGGCACCTCCCCATGCAGTCGACCAGCGGGTCGGTGAATCCGCCCACGTGCCCGCTGGCCACCCAGACCTGGGGGTTCATGATGATCGAGGTCTCGATCGGCTCGATGTCGTCGCGCAGCTCGACCATGCTCCGCCACCAGCGGTTGCGGATGTTGCGCCGCAGCCGGGTGCCCAGCGGCCCGAAGTCGTAGAGGGCGTTGATGCCCCCGTAGATCTCGCTGGAGGGATAGACGAAGCCGCGCTGCTTGGAGAGCGAGACCAGCTTCTCGATGAGGTCGGAGCGCGGCGCCGCGGACATGTCCGCGGGAGTGTAGCGAGGCGGCGGCGGGCTAGAGCAGGCTGCGAAGCACGTCGAGGCTGCGCAGCCGGCGGTCGATGTGGCGGGCCAGCTCCCGCTCCAGCACCTGCTCGAGCACGGCGAGCACCTCGGGGGCGAGCCGCAGCCGCGCGTAGAGCCCGGCGTCGCCGGCGGCGGCGACCCGGAGCACCTTGATCGCAGTCACCGGGCAGTCGACGCCCTCCACGTCGCGGGGGGCGCAGACCGGGCACAGCAGGCCTCCCGCCGCGGCGCTGAAACGGGCGGGCCGCTCCTCGAGGCGGCTGCCGCAGGAGGCGCAGACGTGGAGCTCGGGCGCGTAGCCGAGCCGGTCGAGCATCCGCTGGGCGAACCAGACCACCGCCGCCCGGGGGTCGCGGGCCGGGTCGGCGCAGTCGGCCAGCGCCTCGGCGACCAGGTCATACAGCCCCTCGTCGAGGGGATGGCCCGGCTCCAGGGCGTGGTCGGCGAGCTCGGCGCAGAGGGAGGCGCAGGCGGAGCGGCGGGCGTCGCCGAGGGAGGTGACCGCGCCCAGCCGGCGCGCCTCGGTGAGCACCTCGAGCTCGCCCCGGCCGCGGGCCAGCTGCAGGGTGCTGCGGGTGAAGAGGTCGGTGTTGGCGGCCAGCCGGCTGCCCGCCTTGCGCACCCCCCGGGCGAGCACCCCGACCTTGCCGTGGTGGCGGGTGAGCACGGTGAGCACCCGGTCGCTCTCCCCGTAGTCGACGCGGCGAAGCACGATGCCCTCGTCGACGTAGCTGGGCACCGGTGTTCCCTACCCCTAGCGCTCGCCCACGGCCCCCGCGCCGTTGCGCTCCTGGCCGGCCTCCTCGACATCCACCCGGAGCGGGCGCGGGCTGCTGATGCGCAGGGTGCGGATCGCCTGGCGGCGCACCGACTCGACCCGGATGGTGACGTCGCCGATCTGCACCGTCGCGCCCGGCTTGGGGATCGACCCCAGCCGCTCGTAGACCAGCCCGCCGATGGTGTCGGCCTCGACGTCCTCGATGGGGAGGTGGAGCAGCGCCTTGATGTCGTCGAGAGCGACGCGTGCGTTCACCAGCACCTCGCGGTCGGAGATGAACTGGATCTCCTCGGGCTCGGTGGCGTCGTACTCGTCGCGGATGTCCCCGACGATCTCCTCGATCAGGTCCTCGATGGTGACGATCCCGGCGGTGCCGCCGTACTCGTCGACCACGATGGCCATGTGGACCTTCCTCTTGCGCATCTCGATGAGCAGCTCGCCGGCGCGCTTCAGCTCGGGGGTGAAGTAGGGCTCGCGGGCCATCTCGCGCAGCGACGGCGGACTGTCGGTGGCGCAGACGCGGAGCAGGTCCTTGGCGTAGATGAGCCCGACCACGTTGTCGATGCTGTCCTCGTAGAGGGGGATGCGCGAGTGACCGGTCTGGTTGATCAGCCGGGTGACGTCCTCGACGGTGCTGCGCACGTCGATGGCGATCACGTCGACCCGCGGCACCATCACCTCGCGCGCCACCTTGTCGGTGAGCTCGAGGACGCCGCTGATCATCTCCCGCTCCTCCTCCTCCACCACCCCCTCGCGCTCGCTCACCGCGAGCAGCATCTTCAGCTCCTCCTCGGTGACGAAGGGGCCGGGCACGTCACCGCGGGCGACCAGCCGCACCAGCCGGCTGCTCAGGAAGGTGAGCAGGAACACCACCGGCCGGAGCACCCGGGTGAGCAGCATCACCGGGCCCGAGACCAGCCGCGCCGCCTGCTCGTTGAAGCGCAGCGCCACCGACTTGGGGAGGATCTCGCAGGCCACCAGCACCACCACCGAGAGCACCGCGGTGGCCGGCGCCTCGGCGCCCGACCCCCAGCGGTCGGCGACCAGCAGCGTGGTCACCGTGGAGGCCACGATCACCGCCAGGGTGTTGACCATGAGGATGGTCGAGAGGTACGCGTTGGGCTGCTCGTGGAGGCGGACGACGCGGCGGGCGGCGCGATCGCCGGTCTCGGCGAGGCTGCGCATCCGGAGCCGGCTGACGCTGGTCAGCGCCGTCTCCGCGGTCGCCGCGAAGGCGGCGAGGCACAGCGACGCGATGAGGGCCGCGACCAGGATGCTCACGTCCGGGCTCGCGCGCCCCGACCTGACGGGACGGGGCTCATCGGAAGAGCTCGCTCACGCTGCGCCCCTCGTGCACGCGCACGATGGCCTCGGCGATGAGCGGCGCCACGCTCAGCACCCGGAGCTTGCAGCCGGCCCCGCGGTCGCGCTCCCCCTCCACCAGCGGCACCGTGTCG
This sequence comes from Chloroflexota bacterium, assembly GCA_028287605.1. GTDB lineage: Bacteria > Chloroflexota > Dormibacteria > Aeolococcales > Aeolococcaceae > CF-96. Next base: position 503 of record JAQBPI010000255.1, on the reverse strand, counting down.
GTGATGGCGATCTCGTCGATGGGCGCCTGGTTGAGACGCTCCAGCGCACCGCCGGTGAGCACCCCGTGGGTGACCACCACGTCGACCCCGGTGGCGCCCTTGGCGCGCAGCGCCCGGGCCGCCCCGATCAGCGTCCAGCCGGTGCTGATGAGGTCGTCGACGAGCACGCAGCTCTGGCCGTCCACGTCGCCGATGACGTTGAGGACCTCGACGTCGTCGTCGGTGGGGCGGCGCTTGTCGATGATCGCGATGGGGGCGTTGAGCAGCCGGGCCAGCGCGCGGGCGCGTGCCGTGCCGCCGACGTCGGGGGAGACCACGACCAGGCTGCCGTCGTGGTGCCGCTCGCGGACGTGGCGGGCGAGGATCTTGGAGGCGGTGAGGGCGTCGACGGGGATGTCGAAGAACCCCTGGATGGCCTCGGCGTGGAGGTCGACGGTGACCACCCGGCTGGCCCCGGTGGCCTGGATGATGTTGGCCATCAGCTTGGCGCTGATCGGGTCGCG
>JAQBPI010000252.1 GCA_028287605.1 Chloroflexota bacterium | reverse complement strand
GGCGACCCGCGGCGGCGGCGAGCCGGCCCGGCGTCGACGACGACGGTGCCACCGTCGAGGTGCGCCGCCCGCCGATCGTCCTGCTCCCCCGAGACCGCTGCCGGCGGGGACGGCGGGGAGGGGTCCGAGGCCGTGGAGGCCGAGCCGGAGCCGGCCACGATCGTGCCCCTCTGCCGCCCGGCCGCCGCGCTCGAGGTGGCCGAGGCGTGCCCCGTCCCGCCGTCCCTCCAGGCGGCGGACGCGCTCGCCCCGGTGTTCGTCGGCGCCACCCGCCGCATCACCTTCTTCTCGCTCAACGGCGGCGCGGGCCGGACCACCCTGGCCACCGAGCTCGCCTGCCTGCTCGCCGCCCGCGGCCGCCACCGCCCCGGCCCCGGCGCCGCCGCCCGGCCGCTCCGCGTCGCCCTCCTCGACCTCGACCTCCGCAGCGCCACCGTGGCGGTTCGCCTCGGCATTCCCCAGCCCACCCTCTGGGACTACCTGCTCAGCGGCGATCAGGGGCCGGGGGCGCTCGACCGCCACATGGTCACCCACGGCTCCGGGGCGCGGGCCCTGCTGGGGCCCCCGAAGCCGCTGAGCGGCGGAACCGCGGTCGAGCCCGCACGGGTCGCCGAGATCGTCCACCGGCTGGAGTGCGACGGCACCCACTTCATCCTCTTCGACGTCGGCGCCGACCTCGGCGCGGTGACCACCTGGGTGCTCAGCGCCGCCCATGACATCTACGTGGTGCTGACGCCGACGGCGAGCGGGGTGCAGGACGCCTACCGCTCCACCGAGGCGCTGCGCCGGCTGGGGCTCGGCTCGAAGCTGCGGTACGTGGTCAACCGCGCCCGCCCCGGGATCGACCTCGACGAGGTGATGGGCGACCTCGGCGGCCGCATCGCCGCCTCCATCCCCTTCGACCCGCGCATCGAGGAGGCCGAGAACGGGCACCGCATCGCCTCCCTCGACGGCGGCGGGCCCGCGGCCGAGGCCCTGGCCGGGCTCGCCGCCCAGGTCTACCCCGCGCTGAGCCCGCCCGCGGCACGCCGCCGGCTGCGCCTCTTCGGGAGGCGCCGGGTTGGCTGAGACGACGGTCCTCGACGCCGGGCTGCTGCAGACCGTGCGCAGCCGGCTGACGCTGCAGCTCGAGCCCGGGCTCGCCGACCCCTTCAGCGACGTCGCCGGCCGCGAGCGGCTGATCCGCGAGGCGCTGGTGCGGGTGCTGATGGAGGCCCGGCCGGAGGCGGCGGTGGACGACGGCGACGTCGGACAGCTCTACGACGAGCTGGTCGGCCTGGGGCCGCTGCAGCCGCTGATGGACGACGAGCTCACCACCGACATCCTCGTCAACCGCTGGGACGAGGTGTTCATCGAGCGCTCCGGCCGGCTGCAGCGCACCGCCGCGCGCTTCCGCGACCAGGCCCACCTCGAGCAGATGATCGCGAAGATCGTCGCGCTGGTGGGGCGGGAGATCAGCGTCGACAAGCCGCTCGTCGACGCCCGCATGGTCGACGGCAGCCGGGCCAACGCGGTGTGCGCGCCGGTTGGCGGCCCCAGCCTCTGCATCCGCAAGTTCAACCGCCTGAGGCTCACCCTGCTCCCCGAGCACAGCGGCGGCGGTCTCGACTGGGTGAGCCTGCGGGGCATGGACGAGACCATGGCCCGCTTCCTCAGCGTGGTCGCGCTGGCACGCGCCACCGTGCTGGTCGCCGGCGCCACCGGGTCGGGCAAGAGCACCCTGCTGCGCTCCATCGTCGACGCCTTCCCGGACGACGAGCGGGTCATCACCATCGAGGACACCGCCGAGCTCGAGCTCGCCAACCCCCACTGGGTGCGGTTGGAGTGCGTGCACCAGCATCAGCTCGACGGCCGGGACAGCAGCGTCCGCCGGCTGGATGTGGCCGACCTCGTCCAGAACGCGCTGCGCATGCGCCCCGACCGGCTGATCATCGGCGAGATCCGCAACAGCCGCGAGGCCTACCACACCCTCGAGGCGCTGAGCACCGGCCACGACGGCAGCGCCACCACCATCCATGCGGGCACCGCCGCCGACGCCCTGGGACGGCTGGAGCTGCTGGTGGGCCGCAGCTTCGGCCAACTCTCCCCCGCCGAGATCCGCGGCTACATCGCCCGGGTCTTCGACGTGGTGGTGGTGGTCGCCCGGCTCCGCGGCGGCCGGCGCTGCGTGCTCGAGATCTGCGAGCTCGCCGGGCTCGACGGCCGCGGCGGCTACGACCTCCGGCCGGTGTTCTGCGCCGACACCGAGGAGCGCGGTGGTGACCGCGAGCCGGTGTTCCGCGCCGTCGCCGGCTACACCCCGGGTCCGCGGCTGTCGCGCAAGCTCGAGCTGGAGGGGATCCGGTGGATCTCCTGATCGCCCTCTGCGCCGCCGCCGCGGTGCTCCTGCTCGGGCTCGCGAGCGCCCCGGTGGGCGCCGCCGCCGCGCCCCGGGTGCGGCGCTCGTGGCTGCGGGCGATCGTGGAGCGGCACCGCCGGCGGCTGCGCGCCGCCCGCCTCCACGTCGACGCCCGCACCTTCACCCTCGCCTGCCTCGCCTCGCCGCCGCTGCTGCTGCTGGGCGGTCTGCTGCTGGGATCCCCGGTGGTGGCGGTGGGCGCGTGCCTCGCCGGGCTGGCGCTGCCCCGCCTCTACCTCGACGCCCTGGTGCGCGCCCAGCGCCGCCGCACCGAGGCCGAGGCGCCGCGGCTGCTCCAGGTGCTGGTGGCCGCGCTCGCCGCCGGGGGCACCTACCTGGAGGCGCTCACCGAGGCGCGGACGCGCATCACCGACCGCTGGCTGCGCGACGACCTCGACCACCTCATCGCCCAGTTCCACCTCGACGTCCCCCTGGAGCGGTCGATCGCCGAGGTCCGCGCCGCCACCGCAGGACGCAACCTGGCGCTGGTCTGGGACAACCTCGCCCTCTGCATCGCCCACCACATCCCCGCCTCGCGGGCGCAGGGGCTGCTCACCGAGCTCTCCTCGACGGTGCAGTTCAACGTGCAGGTCCAGCAGGAGGTGCACGCCCGCACCTCGGGACAGCGGCTGCAGATCTGGCTGCTCGCCGCCATCGTGCCCGGGCTCTTCCTCTACCTGCGGCTGGTCGACCGCTCCTTCTTCGCCGTCCTCGACGACACCCTCACCGGCCGGCTGCTGCTGCTCCCCGCGGCGGTCTGCCTCGAGGTGCTCGGCGTGGTGCTGAGCTTCCGGGTGTCGAGGGTGGAGCCGTGATCGCCGCCCTGCTCGCCGCCGCCGCCGTGCTCTGCCTCGGCGCCGGGCTGCACCCCCACCGCGCCACGGCCCTGCCCGTCGAGCTGGCCCGCGCCAGCACCCTCTCCCCCCGCGAGGTGGCGTTGCGCGAGCAGGCGCGGC